>JAITPS010000001.1 GCA_031289325.1 Candidatus Methanovirga meridionalis | reverse complement strand
AAAGAAATAAGAACCTTAAAAAAGGCAATGAAAATGTAATAAAAATGGTTGAAAAAGTATGAAAATAGAAAAAGTTAATACTAATAAAAAACAAAAAAAGGTTTTTGGAAATTATCTTTAGATTTTAATAAATATAAATAATTTTAAACTAATATTTTTTAACAATATTTAATTTTAAATTTCAATTAATATAAATAAATTTTAAATAATATAAATAAATTTCAATTAATATAAATAAATTTCAATTAATATAAATAAATTTCAATTAATATTTTTTAATAATACATAATTTTAAATTTTAATAAATATAAATGAATTTTAAATAATATAAATAAATTTCAAATAATATAAATAAATTTCAATTAATATTTTTTAATAATACTTAATTTTAAATTTTAATAAATATAAATGAATTTTAAATAATATAAATGAATTTTAAATAATATAAATGAATTTTAAATAATATAAATGAATTTTAAATAATATAAATGAATTTTAAATAATATAAACAAATTTCAAATAATATAAACAAATTTCAAATAATATCAATAAATTTAAACTAATATTTTTTAACAATATTTAATTTTAAATTTTAATTAATATAAATAATTATAAATTAATATTTTTTAATAATATTTAATTTTAAAAAAATTTATTTTATGTAGCTAAACAATGATTCTCGAACTTCCTTATTAGGAATATCCAAATCATATTTAGTTAAATCACCAGGATTAATTGTTTTCTTTTTAATTGTTAAATAACCACTTTGTAAAAGAATAGTCTTCAAATCAAGATTATTTACATCAAAATTAGGGAAAGAACCAAAGTAATCTTCAAGTTCTTTTTGAGTATAACCACAGATAGTTGAAAATTCCTCTCTAATGGTCAAATCCACTAAATTGTTTAAATCTGAAAATAATGAAGTTTTAGCAAACTTACTAACACCAGTTATAAAAACAAATTTAAGACTACTTTCCACACTTTTTAAAACACCATAAAAATCCTTTAGTACATCATCACAAATATTCGTAGCTATTTTTTCATTATCCACATTTGCAAGCATTGGCTTATCATATTCATCAATTAAAACAACAACTTTTTTTCCTGTGTTTTTGTAAACATTTTCTATTAATTCACTGAGTTGTCATTAGAAAATTCTGCTTTAAGTTCAAAACCAAACTCACCTTCAGCTATAGAATCCAAATAAAAATTTAAAGATTTTTCAAATTTTTCAGATGATTGCGATTTAGGAATACTCAAATCTAATCTTATCACTGGGTATGTTTTATCCCAATTCCAACTATCATAAATGTAAGTACCTTTAAACAGTTCTTTCTTGCCTTCAAAAAGATTTTTAAGTGTGCTTATACATAATGATTTGCCAAACCTTCTTGGTCTTGATAGAAAATAATATTTCCTTTTTAATCTTATTATTTTCTCTATCATATCTGTTTTATCAACATAAATCTTATCTTCTTTTATTATGTTTTCAAAATCAGCTAACCCTAAAGATAATTTTTCTTTAATATCCATTTTAATGTCCATTTAAAAACATTTATCTATTGTTTTAAAATTTTGTATTCATCTTTCAATTTGCCCATCTCTAATTTTAATTATTCTATCAGCTCTTTTAGCTATTTCAAAATCATGTGTTACTACTATAAGTGTTGCATTTGTTTCTTTTTGCTTCTCTTCTAATAAGTCCATGATCATTTCACTATTTTCACTATCAAGTTGTCCTGTTGGTTCATCAGCAAGTATAACTTTAGGATTGTTAACTAAAGCTCTTGCAATAGCTACTCTTTGCATTTCTCCACCAGATAAATATTTTGGGTGTTTATTAGCGAATTCATCCAAGTCAACAGCTTTTAAAAGATTCATAGCATTATCTTTCATTTGAGATGATGAATTTGAACTACCAAATAAAGGTAATTCAATGTTTTCTAAACAAGTAAGATTAGGAATGAGGTTATGTAATTGGAAAACAAAACCTAAAGTTTCTCGTCTATACTTACTTAATTTTATTTTAGATAAGTTTTCCCCCATAACTTCAATAGTTCCTTCATTTGGAACATCCAATCCACCGATCATATTTAATAGAGTTGATTTACCTGAACCAGAAGTACCCATTATAGAAACAAATTCACTATCTTCAATATCTAAATTAATATTTCTTAAAGCTACTGTTCTACCCTTATCATACATTTTAGTTAAATTTTTAATGGTTATCATTATAATCATGAACTCCTTAATTATTATTCATACCTCATAGCTTCGCTTGGTTTTATGCGGAATGCTTTATATAATGGAATTATAGTTCCTATTATTGGGATAAATAAAGATGTTAAGAAAGTTATTGCAAAAATCTCTTCAACTATAAATTTAGTTATATGAACTGAATTGAAAAATTCACCCATGTTATTCCCATTTATTAAATAAAAAATTAAAAGTAGAACTATAACCACAATCCATGAAATTAATAACTGGAAAATGGATTCTAATAATACTAAAGCAGAAACCCTAAAATCAGTCCAACCAATACTTTTTAAAACACCTATCTCTCTTGTTCTCTCACCAACAGCCTTCAGCATCACAATCATCATAAGAAGAGTACCAATAAGAACAAAAAAAGCAATAATATAAAAAAACAATGTTTTCATACTCTTTGTCATATCATTCTTAAAGTCTTCAATACTTGAATAATTTTCAAGTAAAGCAGAAAGATTCTCATTTCCAAAACTACTTTTCATCGTTGATTCATTCACATTATCTATAAGATTTTTACTAACTTCACTAAGAGTCACACTAAAGAGTAATGCAAAAATACCAATTGTTAGAAGAAGAATAATAAAGGTTGATCTCCATTTATTTCTAAAAATGTTTTTCAAAGCAAAAGAAAAAAATAATAAATCCATTTAATCACCTATTTTATAAAAATTCATATTAAACATTAAAACACCTACATTGAATCTAAATTTCATTTCTAATTTATATTTAATTAATCAATCCATTGTTATTTTTTATATTCAATCATTTTATTTTATTATTTTTGAAATTATATATCAAGAAATTATATATCAAATTAATTATATTATTTTTAAATTAATTATATTATTTTTAAATTATATTGAGTTTGATAAAGTTCTTAATAAATAACTTTTTTAAAAACAAATATTATTTGAAGATATTAAATTAAAATTAGTTATATTAATTAAAATATATTTATATTATTTAAAATTTAAAATTATATATTTTTATAAAATAATATTTAAAATTAAATAATTTAATAAAATAACTTATTTTTCAAAATTTAAGGACCATTCCATAGTAACTATAATTATATTATTTAATTTTATAATTTAATATAATTTATTTAATTTTATAATTTAATATAATTTTTAATTTAATATAATTTTTAATTTTATATCATTATAGTCTTGTAATCTTATGAAGTTTAGCTAATCTTTCTTCCTCTTTTACTAATTCTTCTTTCCTGATCTTATTAGATTCAGCTAATCTTTCTTTTTCTTTTATTAATTTTTCTTTTTTGATCAATTGTACTTGTTGCTCATTATAAAGTATAAGTAATATTTTCTTTTCTTCCTTAAGAAAATTTAGAGGTTTCAATATTTTCAATTTTAAATTCATTACTTTTAATTATTGGGTTAAAATCTTCAAACAATCCATTATACTTGTTTTTAACTTGTTCTTTTAGTTTAGCTATTTTTTTCTTTATTTTTCAAATGTTCCATTTCTTTTGCAATAAAATCTTTTTTGATTTTATTTTTCTTCAATCTAATGAAATTGTTAAATCTTTCTTTATACCATGACTCTTCCCAATTAACTCTTTCTTTAGAGGGATTGTTAACTATTGATTCAATTTTTTCAATTTTATAGAAATTACAATCCATAACATTTTGACACATTATAAATGTAGCTAATCCAATTTGTTTTTTACTTGTTTTTCCACCGCATTTTGGACAGCTTGTATCAAAGTCATATAAATCATTTTCCATCTTAACACACTACTTGTTCAGTTAAAAAATTATTTAAAATTTCAAAAATATTGTTTAAATTGCTACTTTATAAATTATCTTTATAAATTATCTTTATAAATTATCTTTTAAAATAGCTTTATCTGCTTTGCAAATAGATATTAAGTATTCCGCTTCAACTACATGGAGTTTTGAAGGCAATGCAATGCAATGCAATGGACTTCCAAAATCAAAATCGATTAAATCATATATTCGCCCTGCTTTTAGTTTCAAATCTTTTGAACCAACTCGTGCAATTCCAATAGCTAAAGTCTCTTCATTAATAAGAAGATCTTCCCTCCCTTCATCCAATAATTCATCTCTAACTTCTAAAAGATATTTTAGTCCTTGATTAATAGTCATGAACCTATCTTTATCAGCTTGAATATCTAAAAGAATAAGAGTATGAGCATTATTTTTTAAATTCTCTTCAATAATTAAATATGGAGAATGTGGGAAGAAATTATTATCTGGAAAAGGTATTGATACTACTTTTCCAAATTTATAAGGCTGAAGACCTGATATTCCACTTCCAGCTGACAATATTGATGACCCGTGAATCACTTCAGTTTCAATTCCATGTTTTGTTGCTTCAACTAAAAAATGAGTATGAGTTGTAGCTATTAAAGGATCTCCACCAGTTATTATTGCAACATTATGTTTTTTTGCTTTATTTAAGAATATATTTTCCTCTTCAACTTCCACACGATTTAATACAATAATATCTTTACCAATTAATTCCTCAATTAGTTCAATATTAGTTTTAAATAGCCTTGAAGTGAAAAATTCAGCGTAAACAAAATCAACATTTTTTAAAACATTCAATCCTTTTAAAGAAATATCTTCATGATCTGATAAACCTAATCCAACAAAATAAAGCATATTAATTCACTATAAATAATATCATCAAATACTTTATATTAAAAGAATTTATTAAAGTTTATAAAGTTATTCCCAAATTAAGATTTTCTATAAGTTCCTTGTACCTGTTTCTAATGGTAACTTCTGTAACACCAGCTATGTCAGCAACATCTCTTTGAGTTTTTCTTTCTGTGAGTAAAACTGATGCAATGTATAATGATGCTGCAGCCACCCCATTAGGACCTCTACCTGAAGTTAATCCTTTCGCTGAAGCTTTTCCAATTATGTCAATAGCTCTTGTTTGGGCTTCAGCTGAAAGTCCTAATTCACTTGCAAATCTTGGAACATAATCAACAGGAGATGTTGGCATTAACCTAATTTTCAGTGTCCTTGATAAGAATCTATAAGTTCTTCCAACTTCTTTTTTAGTTACTCTTGAAACCTCAGATATTTCATCTAAAGTTCTTGGAATGTTACATCTTCTACATGCAATATATAATGAAGCAGCAACAACACCTTCAATACTTCTTCCACGAATTAACTTTCTTTCAAGTGCACTCCTATAAGTAACAGAAGCAGATTCTCTAACACTTCTTGGAAGACCTAATCTTGAAGAAACCCTATCTAACTCACTTAAAGCAAAAGCAAGATTTCTTTCAGCAGAGCTGGAAATTCTTATTTTTCTTTGCCATTTTCTTAAACGGTACCATTGAGCACGATTTCTTGCAGGAATATCTCTACCATAAATATCTTTATTCCTCCAATCAATCATTGTACTTAATCCTTTATCATGAATTGTGTAAGTTACTGGAGCACCAACTCTTGTACGTTTATCTCTTTGTTCACTATCAAATGCTCTCCATTCAGGCCCCATATCCATCAAGTTATCATCTATAACAAGACCACATTCAGTGCAAAAAATTTCAGCTCTTTCATAGTCACCTATTAAATCTTCAGATCCACATTCAGGACATTTAGTTTGTCTTTCAACCACATAATAGTCACTTCTTTTTTCATCTGGATCATTATCTGCAGATTTTTCATCGGTGAAAACAACATCATCATTAATAATTCCACTATCATGAAGAATCTCATTTTTTATTCTTTCTTTCGTAGTTTCTTCCCCCTTTTATTTTTAGAAGATTTTAAAATATATAATTCATCATTAACATTGTATTTAAATTTTTTAACTTTAAAAATTATTGAAATATAAGGATTTTTTGTTGGTCCAAAAATATTGTAGATTTTTCCAATTCTATTCTTTCTTTTATTATAAACAGTAGCTCCAATAGGAGGACTTTGAGAAGTTCTTCCAATTAACTTTCCAGAATTAGCAAGATGAAGAATATTTCCGATATATTTCATTTAATCCCATTTCTAATAATAATATATTTTATAATAATATAATTTATAATAAATAATATGATTTATAATAAAGTATAATAAAGTTTTTAGTATAATAAAGTTTTTAAAATTGAATTAATTAAAAAATAATAACTTTTTATATTTAAATTAAATAATATTTTAAATTAAATAATATTTTAAATTAAATAATATTTGAATAATTTTTTTATGAATAATTTTTTTATGAATAATTTTTTTTTGATATTAAATTATTATTTAAATTTAAAGAAATAATCCTTTCTAATAAAAAATCAATATTTTCTAAATTTAGAAAAATATAAACTTTTTTTCAATGCTAAAAATTAATAGTATAAAATTAACTTTAATTTCTATAAGATTATTAAAATTAATTTTTATAAAATTATTAAAATTTTTTATTAAAGTTTTCTATAGTTTAGATAACAAAATTAACATATAAAAATCAGTATCCAATAATATTATACCACTATTATAACTTTGTGTTTTTTATTATATATATACTTTGTGGTTTATGATGCTGTAAACTTTTATGATTTTTATCATCATTAAGTTTTCTTTACATATAAAACCCCAAAATTTTAAAATTTCTTAAAATTTCTATCTAAAATCTTGCTTATACAAGCTTTATTTTTAATCACAATCCAAGTTTAAAAAAATAATTCCAATTTAAAAAAATAATTCCAATTTAAAAAAATAATTCCAATTTAAAAAAACAATTTTCTTAAGTTGACATCTATGGATATGTTAATCATTAATTTTTATAAAAAATCTAATCATTTATAATATAAATAATATATAATAATAAAAAGTAAATTTAATAAAAAAACTGAAAGAAGTTTTCAGTGATTGATTTTATTAAGAAAGTGAAATAATGACTAACAAAGACTTGAATATAATTAATGTTACCCCAGATATGAGTATACAAAAAGTAGTGAAAAGAGCAAAAGTTGGTAGCATAATAATGCTATCTGCTGGAAAATATACTGGTAAAGGAAATAGTAATATACAAATTAATAAAAAAAACTTAACTATAAAAGGAACTGAAGAAGGAAAAACTGTTATAAGTGCAAGTAGAACAAAAAATAATGTTTTCAATGTTAATAGTGACAATACAACTTTAGAAAACTTAATCATAACAGGATCCAATAGTTTTAAGGGAGCAGTAAGTATAAAAGGTAAGAACAATATTATTAAAAAATGCACATTCATAGATAATGCAATAAAAGGAAGAAAAGAATATGGTGGAGCAATATTTAGTAAAGGAGGTGATTTAACTATTAAACAATCCATATTCACAAATAATAAAGCAGAAATTGCTGGTGGAGCAATAGCTAATAGTAATTGTGATTTAACCATTATTGAATCAACATTCACAGGTAACATAGCACAAGTTAGTGGTGGAGCAATAGCTAATGGTAATGGTAGTTCAACTGTTATAGATTCAGTATTTGCAGATAACACAGCAAAGATTGGTGGAGCAATAGCTAATTCTAATCATGGTTTAATTGTTAAAAGATCCACATTTAATAATAACACGGTAGCACAATGTGGTGGAGCTATATTTAATGCTAATGGTAATTTAAATGTTATAGATTCCACATTAACAGACAACAAATCAAAAAATATTGCTGGAGCGATATGTAATAGTGATGGCGAGTTAGCTGTTAAGCGATCTAAATTCATAGATAACGTAGCACAAGTTAGTGGTGGAGCAATAATTAATGGTCAAGGTGGTGATTTATCTGTTTTATCCTCCACATTTAATAATAACAGAGCAAAAAAGAATGGTGGAGCAATATTGAATAGTATGGATGGTGATTTATATGTTTTAGATTCCATATTCAATGGTAACACAGTCCAAGAAGATGGTGGAGCAATATTGAATTGTACTAATGCTGTTTCAAGTGTTATACACTCCACATTCACGGATAATGAAGTAGATAGGCATGGCGGAGCAATAGTTAATGCTGGTGAATTAACTATTACGGAATCTACATTCAATAATAACACATCAGATGAAGATGGTGGAGCAATAATGAATAGTAATAATTTAACTGTTATGCAATCCACATTTACGGTTAACACAGGAGAGTTAGGTGGAGCAATAGATAATAGTGGTGAAAGTTTAACTGTTCATGGATCCACATTCACAGATAACATAGCAGTATATGGTGAAGCAATAGCTAATAATGCTGGTAACTTAATTGTTAGTGAATCCAAATTTATAAATAGCAACATATTTCATGATGATGATATAATAGCAAGAAATTATAAGTCTAATGGAATTGTTATAAAAGATTCAACTTTTAGTTAAATAGATTCTACTTTATACTGTTTAATGCATTGTATAATAATAATATATTAAGGTTTGAGAATTATAGTGATTTTGATAATGTTTTTAATAAATAATTTTTTTTAAAATTAAATGTTGTTAATAAGTATTAATTTAAAATTGATTACATTAATTAAAATTTAAAATCATAGATTTTTATAAATTGATATTTAAAATTAAATAATTTAACATGGATGATTTTATTAAGAAAGTGAAATAATGACTAACAAAGATTTGAATATAATTAATGTTACTCCAGATATGAGTATACAAAAAGTTGTGGATAGTGCAGAAGTTGGTAGTACAATAATACTATCTGCTGGAGAATACACTGGTGAAGGAAATAATAATATACGCATTAATAAAGAAAACTTAACTATAAAAGGAATTGAAGAAGGAAAAATTATTATAAATGCAACAGAAACAGAAAATAATGTTTTCAATATTACTGGTGACAATACAACTTTAGAAAACTTAATTATAACCCAAAGCAATGGTGTTAACAGTACAGTTATTATAAAAAGTAAGAATAATACTATCAAAAAATGTACATTTGAAAATAACATAATTGAAGGAGTAAAAGGATTTGGTGGAGCTATATTTAATATAGAAAGCGATTTAATTGTTAATCAATGTACATTCACAAATAATACAGCAGCACATGGTGGTGGAGCAATAATTAGTGAGAAGGGTAATTTAACTATTGCAGAGTCCATATTCTCAAATAATAAAACAGAAAGTGATGGTGGAGCTATATTTAATAGAAAAGGCGATTTAATTGTTAAACAATGCACATTCATAGGTAATAAAGCAGGATATGGTGGAGCAATATTAAATAGTAAGGGTAATTCAACTGTTATAGATTCCACATTCACTGACAACAGATCAAAATTTGGTGGAGCAATAGAAAATAGTGGTGATTTAACTGTTAGACAATCCACATTCACAGATAATAAAGTAGAAATTGGTGGTGGAGCAGTGACTAATAGTGGTGATTTAACTGTTAATCAATCTACATTCGCAGATAATAAAGCAAAGGTTGGTGGTGGAGCAATAATGAGTGCAGAAGGTGATTTAACTGTTAATCAATGCACATTCACAAATAATAAAGCAAGAATTGGTGGAACAATAGCTAATAGTAATGGTAATTCAATTGTTATAGATTCCACATTCACGGACAACAGATCAAAAGAGTATGGTGGAGCAATTATTAATGGAAATGGTAATTTAATTATTACAGAATCTATATTCACAGACAATAAATCAGAAATTAGTGCTGGAGCAATAGATAATATAGGCGGTGATTTAACTGTTAGGCAATCCAAATTTATAAACAGTGATGTATTTCATAATAATGATAAAATAACAAGAAATTATAAGTCTAATAAAATTGTTATACAAGATTCAACTTTTAATTAAATAGATTATTACTTTATACTATCTAATGAATTATATAATAATATATTTAATGTTTAAAAATTTTATAGAATAATGGGAAGTTAACTGTTATTGGATCTGTATTCATTGGCAATACAGCAGAATATGGTGGAACAATAAATAATGGTGGTAAGTTGTTTGTTAAAGAATCCACCTTCATAAATAACATTATATTTCATGATGATAATATAACAGGAAATTGTAATTATGATGAAATTGTTGTAAAAGATTCTACTTTTTGTTAACTAAAAAATTCTACTTCTAAAAGATTCTACTTTTTGTTAACATTATTAATTATAATTATTTTGGAAAATTAAATATATTAGTTTTGATAAAGTTTTTAATAAATAAATTTTTTAAAAATAGTTATTATTAAAAAATATTAATTTAAAATTATTTATATTAATCAAAATAAATTTATATTAATTGAAATTTAAAATTATAAACTTTTATAAAGTGATATTTAAAATTATAAACTTTTATAAAGTAATATTTAAAATTATAAATTTTTATAAAGTGGTATTTAAAATTATAAACTTTTATAAAGTGATATTTAAAATTATAAATTTTTATAAAGTAATATTTAAAATTATAAATTTTTATAAAGTAATATTTAAAATTATAAACTTTTATAAATTGATATTTAAAATTAAATAATTTAATAAAAAAAATATCATTATAAAATTTAAGAGTTTTACCATAATGATTATAATTTAATAAAAAAAATTATTATTCAACATTCAAGAACTTTGCCCAAAAGACTATAATAAAAAATAGTGATAAGTGATTAAATGACTGCAAATGATTTAACAGTGATTGGACATAGTGTATTAGATTATATTATGTCTGTTAGTAAATTTCCGAAACCTAACGAAGCAACCAATGTTAATAGCTTAAAAACTTTTGATGGTGGCTCTGCAGGAAATGTGTCCATTGTAAGTGCTACTTTAGGTTTAAAAGTTTCTCTTTTATCTGCAGTTGGAGAAGAATTTAAAAATTCTGAATATGAGAAAAAGCTATTGAATTTAGGAATAAATATTGATGATATGATCATTGTCAAGGATAAGAAAACTCCAATAGCTTTTATGTTAACAGACCCAGATGAAAATCAGATATTTTATTTCTACACGGGTGCTGGAGAGGCATTTCCAGAAACTGAAGTCCCTAAAAAAGCAATTGAAAATTGTAAAATTCTTCATTTAGGTACTGGAAATCCAAATTTCAATTCTCGTGGAAGTGAAATAGCTAACTCCTTAGATAAAATTATTTCTTTTGATCCTGGACAAGATTTACATCTTTACAGTAATGAAGAACTTGAATTAATAATTAAAAGAACAAACATTTTATTTGGTAATCATTATGAAATTGATTCTATTTTAAATAAACTAAAATTAGATGTTAGTGATTTAAGAGAAATTGGTCCAGATATTGTAATTAAAACCTGTGGTAAGTTAGGTAGTATAATTTATAGTGATGAAAAAATTAAAATAAATCCAATTTATAGACCAGCTATTGACCCTACAGGAGCAGGAGACTCATATCGTGCAGGATTTTTTAAATACTATCTTCAAGATAAACCACTTGAAGAATGTGCTAAATTTGCTTCAGCTGTTTCATCTTTTATAGTTGAAAAAGAGGGTTGTCAAACCAATGTTCCTACCCTAAAAGAAGCAGAAAATAGAATGAATGAATTTTACAAATAATATAATTCTAAATTATGGTTCATGAATTCCAAGTAGTAAACGAAGAACCATATTTGCTTGATGTGCTGCACAAACCGTTACTCTTGGAGCCATTAAGCCATTAAACGGTTTAGCCTCATTTTCCAAATCCCCACAAACATAAATATTGTCCATTAACTTCTTTGTTTGAATTAAATTAGAACTTTCAAAACCAGCTAACCCAGATGCAGATACTATCTTTACATTAGGCAATTTAAGTGAGAGATTATTGATTAAAATAGCTTTTTGATCTGCTTTATCAAATGCTTCACAAACAATTTCATACTCTTTAAATAATTTTTCAACATTATCCTGATTTATTTTAATGGTTGCAGTTTCAACATTAATAAATGGATTGATTTGAGTTATGGTATCTTTAAGTGCATCCGTTTTATACTTACCTAAGTCTTTAATTAGATACTGTTGACGATTTAAATTACTTGGTTCTACAATATCAAAATCCACTAATAACAAATTTCCAACACCAATTCGGGAAAGCATAATAGCTATATTGCTTCCAAGCCCACCTAAACCAGCAATAGCTACTTTAGAATTTTTAAGAGTATTGTAAACACCAGGACTGGATCTTGCACTCACCATACTCTCAAATTCTTCTTCATTTACCATGGCTCCTTTTTTAATGATTACTACATTATCATCAGGATTTAATTTAAAATCATCTGATACCTGAAATCCATTTAAAATCAGAACATAATCTTCTATAGAATAGCTATTCTCTTCAATAAATTCATCGGCTAATTGGAATAAAAAGCTATGATTTATTTCAATTTTTTTTCCATTTAAACTAACTTTAATCATAAGTATCATACAATAATTCATAGAATTTATAATTTTTTATTCATCTATTGTAGGTGTGATGAAGTTCTTAATAAATGATTTTTTTAAAAATGAATATTACTAAAAGATATTAATTTATAATTAGTTATATTAATTAAATTATATTTATATTATTTAAAATTTAAAATTATGGATTTTTATAGAATTATATTTAAAATTAAATAATTTAATAAAAAAATTTATTATAAAAAACTCATAAAAAAAAATTAGTAAAATAAATAAAAAAAGGAATGTGTTTAATAAAAATAATAGTTTTATCTTTTATTGGATTTAAATCAAGCAAGAAATATCACCTAAAAATTCACATGAACCATTAAATCCTGCAAACTACTATAATAAGTATACTTTTATAAACATGCTTGATAAAAATAATAAAACACTATCACTCCTTATTATTATACACTTATTTCTTTTTTATTTTATTCCACTATTATTATTTGTGAAGAAATAGCTTCACCAGCACTATCATTAGAAACTAATCCTAAAAACATTTTATCTCCTTTGAAAATAGATGCAGTAGGCACATGACCACCATCCTTATCAAGAGCCCACACTTCAACTAAATAACTGCCTTTCTCTTTTAACTGCCACACATACTCAACACGATTACTGTTACCAAAGGTAACCTTATCACTACTCCATTTATTACCAGATGGAGGAGTTATAGTATATGTGCAATAATCAGTATTTAAAGGAAAAGCACCAACCGCTGTGACAATACTATGAATCCAAGTACCTATCACTACAGAACCTGAAGGATCATTACTTAAAATCAAATCATAAACTGGATGAGTAACCATCACTATTTG
Source organism: Candidatus Methanovirga meridionalis (assembly GCA_031289325.1). Classification (GTDB taxonomy): domain Archaea; phylum Methanobacteriota; class Methanobacteria; order Methanobacteriales; family Methanobacteriaceae; genus Methanovirga; species Methanovirga meridionalis. Next base: position 507 of record JAITPS010000001.1, on the reverse strand, counting down.
AGTATCTGTAGATGAATTATAACTAACATCACCCTCAAAAATAGTGACCACATTATGTTTTCCATCAAATCAGGAGTGAAATTTGTGTTGAAACCACCAGCACCATAAGTAATGACATCCACACTTACATTATTTTGACCAAGAGTATTAGTTATATTAATAGTCACAGTCTTACCAAGCCAAATCAACATCATTGTTACTTAGGTTACCTGTAATATTAGTAACTTAACCAATATACTTTAATAATATTTATTTTTAAAAAAGTTATTTGTTAAGATTTATCAAAATTACTATAAGTATATAGGAATAGGATTGATAAAGAATTTAATAATTCCATTTTTCTATTTTACATTTTACATCGGTTATTGTTCCATTTTTAATTTGTCTGTCCTTAAAGGCTAATGCAATTAGGGTGATATCACTGTCTTCATAAGGTAGATAATATTCTTTTTCATGGATTTGTTTAAAGCTTTCATTAATTAAAGAATCTAAAGATTTGTTTGGGTC
>JAITPS010000247.1 GCA_031289325.1 Candidatus Methanovirga meridionalis | reverse complement strand
ATCAAATTATTATAAATCAAATTATTATAAATCAAATTATTATAAATCAAATTATTATAAATCAAATTATTATAAATCAAATTATTATAAATCAAATTATTATAAATCAAATTATTATTAATCAAATTATTATTAATCAAATTATTATTAATCAAATTATTATTAATCAAATTATTATTAATCAAATTATTATTAATCAAATTATTATTAATCAAATTATTATTTATCAAATTATTATTTATTTAAAGGAGAGTATTGATGACTAAATTTTTTATTTCATGTGCATTACCTTATGCTAATGGACCATGTCATTTGGGGCATTTAAGGTCTACATACATTCCAGCTGATATATTTGCACGATTTAATAGAATGATTGGAAATGATGTATTATTGGTTTGTGCTACTGATGAGCATGGGACACCAATAGCTGTTAAAGCAGATAATGAAGGCAAAAAACCTATTGAAATAGCTACAAGATATCATAGAAAAATAGTTAAAGATCTTGAAATGTGTGATATTAGTCTTGACAATTTTTCACGAACAACAAGTAAAACTCATTATAGAATAGCTCAAAATTTCTTTTTAAATTTATATAATAAAGATCTTATTTATGAAAAGGAAATAAAGCAGTTATATTGTGATTCCTGCAATAAATTTTTACCTGATCGTTACGTTGAAGGAGTGTGTAGATTTTGTAATAGTCCAGGTGCAAGAGGAGATCAATGTGAAGTTTGTGGAAGACATTTAGATGCAGAAGACCTTTTAGATCCTAAATGTTTAACATGTGGAAAAACACCTATAATTAAAAAATCAAACCATTACTTTTTTAGATTAAGTAAATTTCAAAGAGAAGTTGAAAATTTTGTATACAATACTCCTAAATTACCTAATAATGTTAAAAATTATTTAAAGAACTGGTTAAAAGATGATTTAAAGGATTGGATTTTAAGTAGAGATATGGATTGGGGTATTCCCGTTCCTTTAAATGGTGCTCAAGGAAAAATTATTTATGTTTGGGTTGAAGCATTAATTGGTTATATATCCTCTGCAACTGAATGGTCTAATAAAACAGGAATTTCATGGAGAGAATATTGGGATGATACAGTTCTTCATTTCATTGGTAAGGATATTATTTATCATCATGGTATTTTTTGGCCTGCAATGTTAAAGGGATATGGATGTAAGAATCCTGATAATATTATTGCTGGTGAATACTTATCATTGGAAGGTAGAAAAATGTCTACAAGTCAAGGATGGGTTATTTGGGTAAAGGATTTTGTTGAAGAGTTTGATTCTGATTTGCTTAGATATTATCTTACAATAACAGCTCCTTTAAATAAGGATATGGATTTTTCATGGGATGATTTTGCAAGAAGAGTGAATGATGAGTTAGCGGATGTTTTAGGAAATTTCCTTCATAGAACATTCACCTTTACAAATAAATTTTTTGATAGTAAAGTTCCAGAACTTTTCAATTTATCTGATGAAGATAAGAAATTTAAATCATTAATTGAAGGTCTATCTGATGAGGTAGCAAGTTCAATATCCAATTTTAAGTTTAGAGACGGTCTTATAAATATATTTAAAATGGCTAAAGAAGGAAATAAATATTTTGATTATCAGAAACCATGGCAATCTGTAAAAGATGATTATGAAAAAGCTTCTAATTGTCTTCATTTATCCAATCAACTCTCAAAAATTTTAGCCATTACCTTAAAACCTTATCTTCCAAATAAATCAACAGATATTTTAAATATCTTAAATGTTGAAGATACTAATGATTGGAATAATTGCAAGATATTTTTAGATTCTGGTCATGAAATTAAAAAAGCTAAACCATTATTTAAAAAAATTGATGAAGAAGATATAAACAAAGAAAAAGAAAAGCTTTATGAACTCGAAAATGGAGCTGATGTTAATACAATCTCAGAGAATAAGACTGAAAAATCTAATAAGAAAAAAGAAACTAATAGCAAAATGGAAAAAGTTAATAACAAAGATATTAATAAAAAATTAGATGAAAAGGAGAATAATATGATGGATATAATAAGTATTGATGATTTTATTAAATTAGATTTAAGAATAGGCATTGTGCTTGAAGCTGAGAAAATTGAGGGTTCTGATAAATTATTGAAATTAAAAGTAGATATTAAAGAGAAAGAATTACAAGTTGTTGCTGGTCTTGGTTTGAAGTATTCTCCAGAACAGTTAATAAATAAAAAAGTCACAGTATTAGTAAATTTAAAACCTGCAAAGCTATTTGGAGTTAAATCTGAGGGAATGATTTTAGCTACAGCAGATAGTTCTGAGATTATAACTCTTAATGAGGCTGAAATTGGTGAAAAGATCATGTAAACTTATATTTTAAAAAAATATTTAATATTTAATAGAATATACTTCAATTTCATACAATATTTCAATTTTATATAATATTCCAATTTCATACAGCATTTCAATTTCATACAATATTTCAATTTCATATTAAAATTAAATATTACTAAAAAATATTAATTGAAATTTATTTATATTATTTAAAAATTGTTTATATTATTTAAAATTTATTTATATTATTTAAAATTTATTTATATTGATTAAAAATTGTTTATATTATTTAAAATTTATTTATTTTATTTAAAGTTTATTTATTTTATTTAAAATTTATTTATTTTATTTAAAATTTATTTATTTTATTTAAAATTTATTTATTTTATTTAAAATTTATTTATTTTATTTAAAATTTATTTATTTTATTTAAAATTTATTTAT
>JAITPS010000246.1 GCA_031289325.1 Candidatus Methanovirga meridionalis | reverse complement strand
TTTATATTATTTAAAATTTATTTATATTATTTAAAATTTATTTATATTATTTAAAATTTATTTATATTATTTAAAATTTATTTATATTATTTAAAATTTATTTATATTATTTAAAATTTGTTTGTATTATTTAAAATTTATTTATATTATTTAAAATTTGTTTGTATTATTTAAAATTTATTTATATTATTTAAAATTTGTTTGTATTAATTAAAATTTATTTATAATATTTAAAATTTAAAATTATAGATTTTTATCGAATGATATTTAAAATTAAATAATTTAATAAAAAAATTCATCGTTTAAAATTTAAGAACTTTTACATAATGGTATGTTTATAAAATTTATTTAAAATTAAATTTTACTTTATTGAAATCTATAATTTTAATTAAAATCTATAATTTTAAAGATATATAATCTATGTTAATGGTGAATAACAATGATTGTTAAGGATTGGTGTATGTACTGTGGTGAATGTGCTGGAGTGTGTCCAAAAAATCTTATTTTATTGAAAGAAACAGATTTAGTTCTTGATGATTCAGAATGTGGGAAATGCAATATTTGTGTTATGGCATGTCCAGTTAATGCATTAGAAAAATAGTGATATTATGATTGAAACTGATATTTTAGTAGTTGGTGCAGGACCAAGTGGGGCAATAGCTGCAAAACATGCTGCTTTAGGTGGAGCTGATGTTATTTTAATTGATAAAAAATCTGAGATTGGATCTCCTAAAAGATGTGCTGAAGGTGTTTCAAAGGAAGGTTTAAAATTTTTAGGAATAGAACCACAAGCTATTTGGGCAGTTAATGAAATAGAGGGAATAAGATTAGTGGCTCCTGATGGAACTGATGTTTGGTTAAATGATGAGATAAAATTACCAGAAGCAGGATATATTCTTGAGAGAAAAGTTTTTGATAAATATATGGCTATGGATGCTGGAAGAGCTGGAGCAGAAATTAAAGTTAAAACTTTAGTTAAGTCACTTAAAAAAGAAAAAGATTCTTATATTGTTAGTTGTGAATCCATTGGGAAGGAATTTGATATTAAAGCAAAGATTTTAATAGGTGCTGATGGACCAGAATCACATATTGGGCGATGGGCAGGACTTAAAACTGGTACAAGACTGAAAGATATGGAATCTGGAGTTCAATTTGAAATGTGTAATGTTAAAATGGAAAATTCTTCAGTCTTAGAATTTTACTTTGGTTCTGTTGCTCCTGGTGGTTATGCTTGGATTTTTCCTAAAGGTAAGGATATAGCAAATGTTGGTTTAGCTGTTATTCAAAGTGAAACCAATAAACCTGCTTATGATTATTTAGTTGATTTTGTAAAGATTTGTCCAGCCACTAAAGATGCTAAAATCGTTGAGTTAAATGTTGGTGGAGATCCTGTTGGGGGCATGATTAAAGATTTATCTGATGATAATATCTTAATTGTTGGTGATGCAGCAGGTCAAGTTAATCCTTTAACTGGTGGAGGAATAATTAGTGGTATGACCTGTGGAATGTTTGCAGGAGAAGTTGCAGCTAAATCTATTAAAAATGGAGATTATTCTAAAAAACAATTAGTCGAATACAATAAAAGATGTGAGGATCATTTACATGATAAAATGAAGAAATATCTCAAAGTTAGAGATTATCTTTCTTCTTTAAGTGATAAGGAATTAAATTCAATAGCTAATGCTTTCCAAGATGTTGAATTTGAAGAGATAAGTACCACCGAGTTAATTAAGAAACTTATAAAGATTTCTCCTAAGGCATTACTTAAATTAGGAAAGCTATTCTAAATTATTCTCATTTAATGTAATTTTATAAAGATGGGTTATTAATCATTTATTTTTTAAAGAACTTCATAATTGCTTAAGTTTGATGAGGAGTGGAGAGAAAATGAAGTTAAGTTATAAAATTATAAAATATGCAAAACCGTTAATAAATTTTTATAATCATCCAATCACTAAAAAATCATTTAAAATTATTTTCACTGTCTTGAAATATTCTGTTTATTTATTCCTTATACTTTTATGGTTTTTGGTGACTATTTTGGATGCTTTTTTTGGTTCAAATGATTCTACAAATAAATCTAAGGAATATAAGAAGTCCAATGGTGCGAATCCTTGGATGGCTTATTATTTTTATAAGAAGTATTTTTAAATTTAAATATGGTGGATTCGATAAAGTTCTTAATAAATAATTTTTTTAAAAATAAATATTACTAAAATATATTATAGTTGACTTGATAAAGTTCTTAATAAATAACTTTTTTAAAAATAGATATTATTAAAAAATATTGATTTAAAATTATTTATATTAATTAAAATAAATTTATATTATTTAAAATTATAAATTTTCATGAAATAATAGTTAAAATTAAATAATTTAATAAAAAAATTCTCATTTCAAAATTTAAGAACTTTTCCATTAAGACTATAATTTAAAATTTATTTAAAATTTATTTAAAATTTATTTAAAATTTATTTAAAATTTGTTTAAAATTATGGATTTTTATAAATTGATATTAAATAATTTAATAAAAAAATTTATTATTCAAAATTTAAGAACTTTTCCATTAAGACTATAATTTAAAATTTGTTTAAAACTTATTTAAAATTTATTTAAAATTTATTTAAAATTTATTTAAAATTTATTTAAAATTTATTTAAAATTTATTTAAAATTTATTTAAAATTTATTTAAAATTTATTTAAAATTTATTTAA
>JAITPS010000228.1 GCA_031289325.1 Candidatus Methanovirga meridionalis | reverse complement strand
ATTTTAAATAGATATAGATAGATATAAATAAATATAAATGATTTTAAATAAATATAAAATACTATCTTTTAATAATATTTATTTTTAAAAAAGTTAAATAATTTTAAATTAATATAAATAAATATAAATGATTTTAAATTAATATAAATAATTTTAAATAAATATAAATAATTTTAAATAGATATAGATTGATATAAATAAATATAAATGATTTTAAATTAATATAAATAATTTTAAATAAATATAAATAGATATAAATTAATATAAATAATTTTAAAATACTATCTTTTAATAATATTTATTTTAAAAAAATTATTTATTAAGAACTTATCAAAATCACTTTAATGATACATTAATTATGTAGAACAATAGAGGAAAATTATGAGTAATCTAAAAAAAGAAGAGATGAAGGATGTTTTAAATAAATATGATAAAGATGAAATAACAATAGCTACACTTGGAAGCCACACATCATTACATATTTTGAACGGTGCTAAAGAGGAAGGGTTTAAAACAGCTGTTGTATGTGAAAAAGGAAGGGAAACTCCTTACAAACGATTCAATGTAGCTGATGAATATATCATAATAGATAAATTTAGTGATATTGTGAATTCTGATATTCAAAAAAAATTACAATCATTGAATAGTATTGTTATTCCACATGGATCGTTTGTTGCTTATGCTGGACTCGATGAAATTGAAAATGATTTTATAGTTCCTATGTATGGAAATCGAGAGATTCTACGATGGGAAGCTGAAAGAGATCTTGAAAGGAAGTTGTTAGTTGAAGAAAATATTAGAATTCCTAAAAAATATGATAACCCAAAAGATATCGATAGATCAGTTATGGTCAAGTTTCCTGGAGCAAGAGGTGGAAAAGGATACTTTGTAGCATCTTCCCATGATGAATTCAATCGTAAAATCAATGATATGAAATCAAGGGGATGGATAGAAGACAGTGATGTTGAACAATCCCATATTGAAGAGTATGTTACTGGTTGTAACTATTGCATTCATTATTTTTATTCACCATTAAATGATGAAGTTGAATTAATGGGTATGGATAGTAGATATGAATCAAGTATTGATGGTCTTGTAAGAATCCCAGCAAAAGATCAATTAGATATTAATTTTGATCCATCGTATCTAATTACTGGTAATCATCCTGTTGTAATGAGAGAGTCTTTACTTACTCAAGTGTTTGATATTGGAGATAAATTAGTGAAATCAGCACATAAATTAGTTCCTCCAGGATTAAATGGTCCATTTTGTATGCAAACTCTTGTTAATGATGATCTTGAAGTTGTTGTCTTTGAGATTAGTGCAAGGATTGATGGTGGAACTAACTCTTTTATGAATGGTTCTTCTTACAGCTATTTAAAACATGGCTCAGGAATGAGTATGGGGAGAAGAATAGCTCTTGAAATAAAAACGGCTATTGAAAAAAGAGAATTAGACAAAATTATAAGTTGATTTTCTATTAAGATATTGTGATGCCATGATTCAATAAAAGTATTGATTTTTGATGAAAAAGATTTTAAAATTTTATATTTTATTTTTTTGTGCTTAAATAGTTACTTTAAGTTTTTGATTAATACCATTAGCTTTTTCAATTATATCTTTTTCATTTAAAACTTTAAGTTGTTTATTCTCCATCAAAACTTCTCCATTACAAATTGTAGTATCTACATTAGACCCATTTCCAGAGTAAATTAAATGAGATATTAATGAATTGGTATTTGGAGTTAAATTAGGAGAAAAAGTATCAACTAAGATTATATCTGCTTTTTTTCCAATTTCAATGGATCCTATTTCATTATCTAAACCTAATGCTTTAGCACCATTTATTGTAATCAATTTAAAAGATTCATCAGCACTTAAAACCTTAGGATTTAATGTATGGACTTTTTGAAGAAGAGAAGCTATTTTAATCTCCTCAAACATGTCTAAATTATTATTTGATGCCGAACCATCAGTACCTAAGGATATTGAAACTTTTTTCTCAAGTAATTTATGTATTGGTGCTATTCCAGATGATAATTTCATATTGCTTGATGGATTATAAGAAACTTTAATATCATGAGCTTTGATAATATCAATTTCTTCATCTGATAACCAAACACAATGTGCTGCTATTACATCATCACCTAAAAATCCAATATTCTCTAAATATTGAAAAGATCTCATATTTTTTGTATTTAAAATATCATCCACTTCCCTTTTAGTCTCATTAACATGAATATGTAATCCAACCCCATATTTATTAGCTATTTTTCTTGACTCCACTAAAAGTTCTTCAGATACTGTAATTGGAGAATGAGGTCCTAAAAATCCTTTAAGCCTATTCTTTCCTTTACAATACTTAAGTAGCTCTAATGACTTTTTAATTTCATTATTTCTCTTTTCTTCATCTCCAAAATCTATCATACCATGTGATAAACAAGCTCTAATTCCACTGTCTATTGTTGCATTAGCAACATCCTTCATAAAAAAGTACATGTCATTAAATGTTGTTGTTCCAGACTTTATCATTTCAATATGCGATAGTAATGCACCACAGTAGGCAGTTTCACTATCGAATTTAGCTTCCATAGGCCATATATAATCATTTAACCAAGAATTTAATTCTAAATCATCCGCTAATCCACGAAGTAAACTCATTGAAACATGCGTATGAGTATTTATAATGGATGGCATGATGATTTTTTTATTGGCATCTATAACTTTATCAACACCATTTTTAGAGATCTTATTAGTAGTAGAAATTTCACCTACTTTATCATTTTCAATTAATATTGAAGCATTTTTAATTGTTTTAATAATTCCATTTTCAACAGGAGTTATTAATGTTCCATTTTCAATCAGAATATTTTTTGTTTCCATATAAATCATTCATTAAATTGAATTTATTCGTATAAATCATTCATTAAATTGAATTTATTTAATTATTTATTTAATTATTTAAGTTGAAAATAAATTTTCAACACTAAGATATTTAAAAATAAATGATCAATTACAAAAATTTTTTAGTAAAAATTTTTTAGCATATATAATCATTATGGAAAAGTTCTTAAATTTTGAATAACAATTTTTTTTATTAAATTATTTAATTTTAAATATTAATTTATAAAAATCTATAATTTTAAATTTTAATTAATATAAATAATTTTTAAATAATATAAATAAATTTTAAATAATATAAATAAATTTTAAATAATATAAATAATTTTTAAATAATATAAATAATTTTTAAATAATATAAATAAGCTTTAATTAATATTAATAAATTTTAAATAATATAAATAAATTTTAAATAATATAAATAAATTTTAATTATCTATTGTACTTTTCAAAATTATTATGAAATAGTTTTTAAAATAAGTAAACATCAACTCAACTATCTTGGATTTTTCATGATAATTAGATACCTTGTTATTTATTATTCTTTTAATAATTTTTATTTTTTTAATAATTTTTAATAATATCATGCCCATAATATATGGTTGGGTGGTGTTGAAATTTGTACTTTCAATTGTCAGAGGATTTTTGACACACCTCAAAAAAGGAAGTAAATAAAATTTTTAATGAACTTTGGATACTTTATTGTTTTTTAAAATTTTTATTTTACATTTTACATCAGTTACCGTGTCTTTTTTATTGATTTTAACATCTTTAAATGCTAAAACGAGCAAAATTACAGTGTATTTCTTGTTTTTATAAATTCGGTAATATTGTTTTTCATGAATTTGATTTAAAGCCTCATCAACTAATGTATCTATAGATTTCGTTTTAGATTGAGTGTATTTGATCTCTGTAATAACCACATATTTTTTATCTTTAAAAACAGCATCGATTCTGCCTTGGCTGATTGGCACTTCGGCTTTGATTTTAAAACCCATATTCTTTAATAATACTAAAAATATGCTTTCTTTAAGCTTCCATCTTTCCCTTTTATTATTAATATTAAGATAATATGGTATTTCTCCAAATTGAATCTC
>JAITPS010000156.1 GCA_031289325.1 Candidatus Methanovirga meridionalis | reverse complement strand
ATAAATACATTTTAATTAATATAAATAAATATAAATACATTTTAATTAATATAAATAAATATAAATACATTTTAATTAATATAAATAAATATAAATACATTTTAATTAATATAAATAATTTTAAATTAATATCATTTAATAATACTTATTTTTAAAAAAGTTATTTATTAAGAATTTATTATATTTGTTAAGAATTTATTAAATTAAAATCGTTATTCATCTATTAAAACTTCTTTTAATCGTTCATCAAGTCGTTTAGGATCTTTTATGATATCATTTAAAATGTCAAAGGTTTTTACAAAATAAAAACCATCAGCTATTCTTTCATCCATAGTTATCTTTATATCCATAAGTTCTTTTTCAACCAAACCATCATTTGTCTGAACTAATTCTTTTCTAATGCGACCTATTGAAATAAAGATAGAACATGTCCCCCTATCATATAAATGATGATGAGGTACACTATCTAAACCTATACTACCAAGATTTGAAAACATGACTGAACATTGCATAACATCTATTTTTCTTAAAATAGCTGGACAATAACCAATGTAAATTAAAGCATCAAATATCCATACAATAAAAGAAACAACAAAATTTGGAAATTTCATTAACAAACCTACGAAATCTCCAGCATTATCATTAGTTGTATTTTTAACTCCTTTAATAGAAGGAAACAACACTTTCCCAACATCTTCAATATTAAAATCTCTTTCAAAACTAGAAATCGCGGTTGACTCTTCACCTTCATCACTAAACTCTTTTTTAATAACATAAGCTACTTCAATGTTATGTCTTTGATAAATGTTTTTCCTTGAAATAAATCTATTTAATTTAGGTCTTAGTGCAAATATTCGAACTAAAAGACTTATAAAAAATAAAGCATAAGTATATTTTTTTATAGGGTTGTTTGGATCATTTTTTTCTTTTAAAATACTATTTTTTTCATCCAAATATTTAACAACTTCAGCCATATCATATGTAGCCTCAAAGTAGTTGGATGAAGCAGTTCTTGGCTTCATTATGTAAGGTACTAGTTTCTGAAAAGAATGCACAGATTTTACTTTATATCCATCAAAACGTTCAAATCTTTTTCTTTTTCGAATATATTTTTTTTTAACATTAGCATTCCCATCATTAGAATTAGTATTTTTAGAATCTGTATTATTCAAACTCATGAAATCTCCTTTAATCTTTATTAAAATACCTTAGTTAAATTATAGGGATAATTAAATTTATTTCAATTAATATAAATAATTTTAAATTGATATTTTTTAATAATATTTATTTCTAAAAAAATTATTTAATAAAGACTTTATCGAAAATACTATAAATATTCAATATTTATTAAATTTAAAGATTATCGAATTTAGAGAATTATAAACTCATTTAGCATCCTTTTCTTTTTGTATAGCTATTACTTCATCTAAAGCCGTTTCAATTGGTGCTGAACTTATATATGGCTTAATATTATTTTCAATTAATATTTGACTTGGTTTCATTCCAACATTCCTTGTTATTAAAATGCTGACATCTGAAATTAATGCAACTGCATCAGCTGATTTATTTTTGCTATTACTACCGCATGTAGGATTATTTTTAACAGCACCTAAGTAAGTATATTCTCCATCATCAATCTCAAAGATTAAAAAGCGACTTGCTTTTCCAAAATGTTGATTAACATATTCTCCATCATCACTTGTAACTGCGACTTTATATGACATGATATCATCTTATTAATTTTTTTTATTTAATTGCTGATGTAAGCTATTGTGGAAGTTTATTAAAATTTGAGGTTTTCTTTATATATAAAATACAAAATTTGCAAAATCTCCACACTTTTTGACACACCCATTTAATTATATGCTTATATTATAAATTAGTTAACTTTCTAAATATTTTGTAGTTTTAAATCGTTTATAGTCATTTTGAAAAAGCTCTTAAATTTTGAATGATTAATTTTTTTATTAAATTATTTAATTTCAAATATTAATTTATAATTTTAAATATTAATTTATAATTTTAAATATTAATTTATAATTTCAAATATTAATTTATAAAAATCTATAACTTTAAATTTTAAATAATATAAACAAATTTTAAATAAATATATTTTAATAATGTTTATTTTTAAAACTTTTAAAAAAATTATTTATTAAGAACTTTATCAAAACTATTTTTATCGTGTTTTTTTTAAAATAAAAAGCTTTACAAATCAAACCATGAACATTTTAGAATAATCAGTGATTACACAAACAAATAAAATAGAAAAAGAGTATTAAATGTATTTTTAAGGGTATTAAACTTATTTTTAAGGGTGTTAAATGTATTTTTATAATATGAAAAAAATATTTCAAATTAATAAGAAATACCTTAAAAGATTTTGTTAATGATTTAGGACTTAGTCATCAACAATATAATCCACCAAATGAAGTTTTTCACTACCCAATAATTTATTTTGAATTTAGATCAGGCACTATAAGTTCTCAGTTAAAATTAATTTTTACTTTTTTAGATTCAATTTTAGGTAATGTTAAAGATAAAACTCCATTACTTAATTCACCTTTTATTTCATCTGCTTTTATTTTTTGAGGTAAAGTGACAGTTCTTTTAGCATTGCCAAAAGTTCTACCTTTTATTAAAAATCGATGCTCCTTATCATTTAAACCACCTGCATCTTCACATATGCCTGTAAAATATCCTTGAATGGTTAAATCTCTATCAACAATTTCAACATTTATTGAATCCTTTTCAACACCTGGAAAATCGGCTTTTAAATAGAATGCATCACCTAAATCTAAGAGATCTATATTAATTTTAAGAAAATTATCTGCATAATCCTTTATTTTAGAATCAACATCTTTTCGAATGGATTTTAAGTTTAAAACAATATCATCCATTGTTTGACCAAAGTCATTAGCCACCTTTCCAGCAATGTCTTTTCCTATTTTTAAATGTTTATCTATAACCTCTTTATTTATAAACTCCTTGTTTATAAATTCCTTTCCTTTCTCAGATTCGTCTTTTTCTAATTCAATATCTTTTTCTAATTCAATATCATTACTCATTTAAATCAACACCTTAAATATTTATGTTTAATATAAAATTAAAATAATTTTTCTATTTATTTTAAAATTTTATTTAATATTTAAATTTATTTATTTTAATTTATTAATATTTATTTTAATTTATTAATATTTATTTTAATTTATTAATATTTATTTTAATTTATTAATATTTATTTTAATTTATTAATATTTATTTTAATTTATT
>JAITPS010000016.1 GCA_031289325.1 Candidatus Methanovirga meridionalis | reverse complement strand
ATGGTGGTCAGAAGATGAAAACTTCAAATACTTTGAAGTCCTCAACCCCATACACTACTATTTGGTCTGATATCCCTTGGATTAAGATTGAAAAGTACATAGATAAGTTTACAAAAGCGGATATAACGTGCTGAAAGTGTGAATGAACCTCCGTAAATTTAAACGAAGATTCTCACACTAACAGATAAAGATATGCTTGAACGGCTTGTCATGAAAGTGACACGAGCCGTTCTTAGGAGAGGTTAGGAGGGAAACCTCCTAATTTTATCCGACTAATGATATGTATACAAGAGCATAGATTTAAATATGATTGAAGAGATTTTATGATGAATTTTGCTGAAGAAAATATTAAAGTGGAAATTAAAAAAGTTAATGAGAGAATTTCTTCAAAATGAAGGAAGTACATTAATTATTTCAGATGAATGTTGTCTGCATATAAAAAAATAGGAAAAAGTATAAATATGAGATTTTATACAAATAGGATTATAAAACTTTATAAATTGTATAGATTAAATGAAGAAAAAATATCTATTGTTGAAAGTATTTTTGATAAATAAACATCTGGTGGTTTTGATAAAGTTCTTAATAAATAACTTATTTAAAAATAAATATTATTTAAAAATAAATACAATTAAAAAATATTAATTTAAAATTATCTATATTAATCAGAATATATTTATATTATTTAAAATTTAAAATTATAAATTTTTATAAAGCAATGTTTAAAATTAAACAATTTAATAAAAAAAATTATCATTTTAAAAAATCTTGTTTATAAATCTCTATTTTTAATTTCAATGCAAGTTTAAAAAAAATAATTTTCTTAAGTTGACAACATTGATAAAAAATATATAAAGTAATAAATATAAAAAGAAAAAGGGAGAGGGATAAAATAATTAAAAAAAATAAAATTATTATAGGAATAATAGCTTTAATAGTTATAATTGGTGCATTAAGCTATTACACATTTGTATTAAATGCGAGTAAGGATCTTGAAATTGGTGGAGTTAGTTTAACAGTCCCAAATAATATAAATTTGACTGAATTGGTAAATAACACTACTGACAATGATTCCTTTGATCTTTTTAATTTATCTGTCAATAAAACAATAACTTATATGGATAATGATACAGGTTATAATATAACTGTTGTAAGTAATAATTTCCTAATTAATATAATTGAGGGAGCAATAACTAAAGATACCAATAAAATCCATAATTTAGAATTGGATGGTTTGAAACAAGGTAGAGCTTATACTGTTGATGGTGATAATCAAGGTGAATCACATACTATTGTGTTAGTCTACAATTCTGATAAGTCAAAAGTTGTTACAATGCTTGGTTCAGATAATGGTGTATTGGTTAGTATAGCTAATAGTATTAAATTTAATTAATTAATTGATTCATTAGAGAATGTAGTATAAAAATAATAGTATCATTAATCCATAACGAAACTATTACTGAATAGAAATAAATGTAATTGTAAATAAAATTATATTTAAATATGTCATATAATCATTATTGGAAAGTTCTTGGATTTTGAATAATAAATTTTTTTATTAAGTTATTAATGTAATTTATTCAAAAAATTTTTGTAAATTATTTTTTCAAATATTACTATTTATCTTTTAAATTTAATTTAAAGAAATAAAAATCATTTTTGATTACAAATATTTAATTGGATTTTGTAAAATTAATATATAAATAGAGAAAATCTTTCAGATTTTCTAAATTTACAAATATAAAATTTTTAAACTAAAGAAAAACTTCATTTTTCTAATTGAAATAAAAAATTTCAATAAAGAAAATCAAATATTTGTTATCGGAGATAACTTGATATCGAAAATTCTTCGTTTCTAACTTTAAAAGCTAAAGTTTTTAAAATAAAATAAAACAATTTTACAGAATACCACATATAAAAAAAATAATCAAATATAAAATAAGGAAGAGGTCATGAAAGAAAAAACTTATAAAAAAAATTATTTAACCGATGTGATTTTCGAGATGAAATTCCCCCCAGTATTAGGATTAATCGATGGAAGTTTATCTCCATCTGGTTTTCAAGATGCTGTAATGGATGAATTTCCTGAAAATCAAACCAAAAGAGGTGAAAAGGTAACTTTGAACATGTTAAACCCTGAAAATTCTCAAATTAACACCAAAGAAGAATTTTCTTCATGGGTATTTTTTGATAAGCCTCCTGAAAATATTCCAACTAAAACAGTAACTTTAAATTATAATAATGTTATTTTGTCATAAAAATAATAATTATAATACTTTTGATGAATTTTCTAAGACTATTGAATTAATTTTAAAAGCACTGTCTGATTACCCTATTAAAAAAATAAAGTATATTGGATTGAGATATATTAATCAAATAAATTTAGATGATGGAAAGTTGAATGATTGGGATGATTCAATAAATAAAGATTTACATGTAATAACTCCTAATTTTGTAGATAGTAAAAATATTTTAAGATCTATGCATTCTTTAGAGTTTAAAGAGCAAGATTATTATATTCAATTTAATTTTGGTCAATTCAATAGTGTATATCCTAATCCAATATCAAAAAAAGAATTTATATTAGATTATACTTGCAGATGTAAAGATTATAATGACATTGATAATGTTCAAAAAATAACTGAATAAATGAATGGTATTATTCTAAAATGGTTTGAAAAAAGTATAAAGGATGGTTTAAGAGACAAAATGGGTGAGTTCAATGAATGAAATGATATTAAAAACCACGGAAAATAATGAAATTATTTTTTATAATGAATCTACTATTAATAATGATATAAAGGCATTCAAAATAGATTATGATAAATATTTCCTCAATAAAATGCATATTAATAGAAGATTCAGAGTGAAGTTATAAAACTTTGATATCAATTTTAATCTAATATAATGTGTTTTCATGAAATCAAAAATTGAGTCTCATTATAGACCAAATAAAGGAAATATGATATGCCAAGGAGATATGTTTTCAGAATTAGAAGTTATTTCTTACTCTAACGGAGAAGATGAAATTATTTATGATCGTATAACATTGCCTTATTCTGTTGTACTATCTCAAGATTGTGATATTGAGCAAAATTATACAAGTAGATTGGAAATTAATAATGTTAATAATGTAAAAGATGAAAATAAGTTAAGATCAATTTTTGATAAGCTTATTCCGTCTATATTGTTATGTGTAGGATTTCCAGCAGAACAAGTTAGACAAGGGATTCACTTAACCGAATCAGAACAAGTTAGACAAGGGATTCATTTAACTGAATATAATGATAAATTTAATATATTAATGGATAATAAAGGAAAAGAAAATAAGAGTAAGTGGAAAAACATTCTTAAAAATGAGACTCCAAGATATCACTATCTTAAAGGAAATACAGATTTACAGATTCCTGACTTAGTTTTAGATTTTAAAAGATACTACACAATTCCTAATACATATTTTTATAATCAATTTGAAAAATGTTATTTAGCTTCTTTAAGTGAACTGTTTAGAGAAGATCTTTCAAATAGATTTGCATATTTCTTATCTAGGATAGGATTGCCTGAATTCAACAAAAAGTAGATTTAATGAGAATATGTATGAATTATTCAAAAATTAACCAACAGATGAAAATGTCATATACTGCGAAGATGACTTTGAAGAATGTATTTGATTTCAAAATATGCAATCCATAACAGATTTTAAAATAAACTTATTTGAATAAGAAAAATAAAGAAATAATAAATAGTAAAAGTTCTAAAGATCATAATGAAGTTAAAAAAGTATTTCATAAATTAAATCAGGTTCATAAGAAGGTAATAAAAAAATATATTAATGTTTATAGTATCTTCAATAGATTTTTAACTTGGGAATTTGTATAAATGATACCTATTGCAGAGGTATAAAGATTATATTTAATAAATACTATTTTCAAACTCTTTTAGTTGTGATAAATTTGGGAGTCCATTGGTTCCAATGCTTGTCACTGATGTTGATGCAACCCAATTAGCAATTTTCAATGATTTTTCAAGGGAATAGCTATTTAAATATGAGTACAGAAATCCAGCATTAAAAGAATCTCCTGCAGCAGTTGTATCAATAACTTCTACTTTATTTGCTGGTAATTCAACTTCAAAATCATTATTAATTCCATAAACTCCTTTTTCGCCTCTTTTAACAATAACATTTTCTATTCCTTTATCATGAAGATACTTTGCCATGTCTTTAAAATAATCTAATTCATTATTTAAAATTGATTTAATTAAAATATTTAGTTCCATTTCATTAATAAGCAATATATTTGTCCTATCTAATATCTTTTCAATTGTGGAGAAACCTTTTTTTACATATATCATTCCAGGATCAAAACTTAAAACTGTGTCTTTACTTAAGTAATCTATTAACTCAATTTGTGCATGCATTGAATTTCCAACAAATGATGTATAATGAATCATATCACTATTTATAACTTCTTGAATATTAATTTGTGAAATATCTATTTCATCATTAACTCCTGAATCAACATATAATGCACGATTACCTTTTTTATCAACAAAACCAATAACTTTCCCTGAACTTCCTTCATCAGCATAAATTAAATTGTTTAAATAAACTCCGTTTTTCATTAAAGACATTTCTAAAATTTCACCTTCATCATCATTAGCTATTTTACCTATATAACTGGTTTTAATTCCAAAATTTGATAATCCTATGATCGTGTTGCTGGCAGAACCACCACAACTTATACTTTTAGATTTAATATATGATTCTTCATCATGTTTAGCTATTTCATTTACATGATAAATAATATCTAAATTTAAAGCCCCAAAACCAACCACATCAATAGGTATATGATCCATAATTTTTACCTTTACACTTGAAATTTATGTCTACTAATTTAATATACACTGTTTATGATATAACTTATTTTTCTCTATTTTCTAAAAGTCTATTGGCACCACTTAAATATGCTTCTACACTCGCATTAATAATATCTGGTTGTGTACTCCGCGCAGAAATAATTTCATCATCTAATTTCAATTTAAGAATAACATCAATAAGAGCATCCGTTCCTCCAGTTATAGCATCAACATGATATTCAACAAGATCAATATCAGCAAATTCAGATATTCCTTTTTTAACAGCTCCAATAGCAGCATCAACTGGTCCAACACCAACATCAGCTATTAAAACATCACTTTTATTAATTTCAAGTTTAACAGAAGCTGTTGGAATAACCTTATTACCTGAAACTATGGAAAGTTCTTTAAGAGTTATTTTCTTCTCTTCTTCAATTTCAAGAACCTCCTCAGCTATTGCTTGAAGATCAACATCAGTTATTAGCTTACCTAAATCCCCAAGATATTTAATTTTATTAAAAATCTCATTACACTGATTCTTATTATATTTAATATTTAAATCATCTAATCTTTGTTTTAATCCTTTCACACCAATATGTTTTCCCATAACAAATTTTCTTTTTCTACCAAGTATTTCAGGCATTATTGGTTCATAAGTTGATGCATTCTTTATCACACCATCAGCATGAATTCCAGATTCATGAGCAAAAGCATTTTCACCAACAATTGCTTTATTAGGTTGTAAATAGACACCTGTTAATCGTGCAACCAATTTTGAAGTATTGTAGAGTTGATCTATTTGAATATCGGTAGAGTAATCATTATAAAGAGTGCTTAATGAAACTACAATCTCTTCTAAAGATGCATTACCAGCCCTCTCACCAATACCATTAACAGTACAGTGAAATTGACTTGCTCCTGCTCTTATACCAGCTATAGTATTTGCAACAGCTAAACCAAAATCATTATGACAATGAACACTAAAAGGAACTGTTAAATCAGATAAATTAGAATAAAGATCATAGGCTTTCTCTGGAGTTAATATTCCAACAGTATCACAAAGACAAATTCTACTTACACCAATATCTACACTTGAATTGAAAATTTTCTTTAAAAATTCAATATCACTACGACTTCCATCCTCAGCTGAAAGTTCAACAATTAAACCATGATCAACACAGTACTCTACCATAGTCATAGCATGATTAAAAACCTCATCCCTTGTTTTTTTAAGTTTTTCTTTAATATGTAAATCTGAAGTTGGAACTACAATATGAACACTGTCAACATCACAATCAAGGGCAGCATCAACATCCTCCTTAACAATACGAGCAAATGAAGCAATTTCAGCATTGTATCCTTCTTTCACAATAGATTTAATAGCTTCTTTTTCCCCATTAGATGTAATTGCAGAACCTGCCTCAATAACATTCACTCCAATCTCATCTAATTTATCAGCTATTCTTAATTTTTCATTTAAAGTTAAAGAAACTCCAGGTGTTTGCTCCCCATCCCTAAGTGTTGTATCTAAAACATTTATTTTCTTCAAAAATTCCACTCCTTCAAAAATTCCACTATTAAGTTAATAAATTGTAATACCTCAGTTAATAAATTCATAATTCATCAAATAAATTATATAATAAACTATTAAATAATATTTATAAAATTAAACTCTAATAAAATTAAACTCTAATCATATAATTTATAAATTAAACTTTAAATATTTGATCATGTGTTTATTAATTATGTATGGTTAATATAAAAAAGTTCTTAAATTTTGAAATGATAATTTTTTTATTAAATTATTTAATTTTAAGTATTGTTTTATGAAAATCTATAATTTTAAATATTTCTATAATTTTAAATATTATTTTATTAAATTATTTAATTTTAAATATTATTTCATTAAAATCTATAATTTTAAATTTTAAATAATATAAATAATTTTTAATTAATATAAATAATTTTTAATTAATATAAATAATTTTTAATTAATATAAATGAATTTTAATTAATATAAATAATTTTTAATTAATATAAATAATTTTTAATTAATATAAATAAATTTTAATTAATATAAATAAATTTTAATTAATATAAATAAATTTTAATCAAGATAAATAAATTTTAAATAATAAAAATAAATTTAAATTAATATTATTTATTTTTAAAAAAGTTATTTATTAAGAACTCATCAAAACAACTATAATTTTAAAATTGAAAAATCTTGAATTGACTACAAGTTTATACGGAAAAACAAGTTTTAATTAGAATAAATAAATCATTAATTAAATTAATAATACTTCATCAAAACCAACAAATTTTTTATCTCTTCTCCAACCTAATGCAACATTGGGTATTTCTTTTTTATCTTCATTAATATTGTATCCACTTAGCGATGAATTTAATCCAATTAACATTAAAACATCTTGGGCACGTGAGAAAGCAACAAAGTAAAGTCTTGTTAAATCATCAAATTCACGATTTTTTTTGGATCTATCTCCTTTTCCAAGAGGACTGTAAGCTCTAATTTCATCTTCAAGTAAGGTTGATTTTTCTCCGTCATCTTTAGGGAATCTTAAGAAAGAGGTTTTAACTTTATTTTTCTTAAATCTTGAACCAACATCCACAATTACAAAGGGAAATTCCAGTCCTTTTGATTGATGAATAGACATTATGTTAATATGATTATCTGGTAAGGTTTCAAATAAGTTTTCGTCTATGTAAACCCCACCTGTAGAAATAGGAACAAAAATATTCCAAATAGCTTCTTCAATCGA
Source organism: Candidatus Methanovirga meridionalis (assembly GCA_031289325.1). Taxonomy (GTDB): domain Archaea; phylum Methanobacteriota; class Methanobacteria; order Methanobacteriales; family Methanobacteriaceae; genus Methanovirga; species Methanovirga meridionalis. The sequence continues at coordinate 11,787 of JAITPS010000016.1, read as the reverse complement.
CTTTTTCTCTAAATTTTCATCATCGAAATGTATCTTTGCAGCAAATTCATTTACAAAACCTGTTTGATTAATTGTTTTTGCAATGACTCCAAGATAAACTAATCCTTTTGGATCATCTTGAAATTTAGGAAGCCACATAATTAATTTATAAGTTAAATCAATTAAACTTGCTGTTTGAGGCCACTGCTTTAAAGAAGAATTATTTTTTTCATAAGGAATTCTTTCAATCCAATGATTAAGAAAATCCCTTAATGAAATTGGAGTACTTGGAGCTGGAGATGAATCTATAAAATCATTAGCTTTTTTTCGCCATTTTTTCATGGTGACATTAGCTATTTTAGGAAGTTTTTTTAATTTTTTCTGAATATTACCTTTTGGATCAATACATTCTAATATTAAACCACATAAAATAGCTACACATTTAATTTCATGTAAATCCTGACCACGAGGATTAAACACATCAATAGGTTTTCTTAAGTTTTTCAAGTTTTTTCTTAAGTGATAAGGAAACAATGGGGTGCCATAAGAATATTCTTTAGGGGAGTAAGTTAAAATAGCTATATCTCCATGAGAACCATGTTCTTCATCTAAACTAATAATTATTTCTTTTGGATATTTTTTATCCTCTTTTGGTTTAAGAACTCTCTTAATTTTAAGTTTAACTTCCTTATTTTCAATTAAATCCCTTATTAAAATAGATAAATCACGAGCTAACCTATCTTCATTTGGTCTAAACATACCCAATATAGGAATAGTTTTATCTTTAACTTTAGCATCTTCAATTTTAGGTTTTTCACTTACCCTTGCATTTTGATATTCATCATCCAAGTATAGGAAATTATTACATAAATCAACAATTTCCTCACTTGAACGATAATTGGTTGAAAGATTAACTTCATCAACATCAACATTTAACTTTTCTTTTACTCTCTTCTTAAAGTTAGTGAATAAGTCTACTGTAGCTCCTCTAAACCTATAAACTGATTGATCATCATCACCAACAACGGTTATACTACCTCCATTGTTAATAGCTGATTTAGCTATTTTAAAGTAAATCATTTCTTGTATTAAATTTGTATCTTGATATTCATCAATTAAAATTATTTTTATATTTTTTAAAAAATCATTAAAGCTATTAGAATTTAATTTATTTAAAAAAAATGATTCTAACATAGGAAAATCGAACATATTCCTTTTAGATAAATAATCTTCATAATCTGAAATTGCATCTAAGGCAACTTTTGCTCCATTATTCTCGCTCTGACTTTTAAGTAGTTTTATATCTGCTTGATCATAAAACAATCTATTTTTCATGTTTAATAAGATTTCACTCATTTTGGATGGATTCGATACAGTTTCATGACTTGTAAATTTCCCAAGATAGGTTTGTAAATCTTTATCTAAGTATCTATCCTTATAGAAAAGTCCTGTTTTAATCATAGTTGAAATTGCAACAAAGTCTTCAATTATAATTGGTAAGTCTACTCCAGGTTCCCTATAAATCCTAAGTAATTCATCGGATATACCATCAATGGTACCATTAATTAACTGGCTAAAATCTATTTGTTTTAATTTTTTTTCGTTATCCTTATCAAGAATAGCTTCTTTTAGTATGGCATCTTTTAATTTAGTTCCCCATTCTAAAATACGTGAATATAATTCTCTTGCAGCTTTGTTAGTAAAAGTTGTAGCTATTATTTCATCGGCTGGAATACCATCCACAAAAACAAATTTAAGAATTTTTAATACCATGGTGGTTGTTTTTCCTGAACCTGGACCAGCAACTATAAATAAGGATTTATTTTTTTCAGTAGAAATAGCTTTATTTTGATTTATATTGTTTCCTATATCTCTTCCTAAAACTTTAATTATAAATTCCTTAAATTGTTCATATTCAATCATTATTATCCCATTTAAAAAAATTTTAATAAAATCTTTATAATTATATTTTATAACTAACCAATATTATGGTTTGAATAAGTTCTTAAATTTTAGAGTGATAATTTTTTACTATATTCCTTATGGAAGGGTTCTTAAATTTTAGAGTGATAATTTTTTACTAAATTATAGTCCTTAAATTTTGAATAATAAATTTTTTTATTAAATTATTTAATTTCAAATACCACATTATGAAAATCTATAATTGTAAATTTTAATTAATATAAACAAATTTTAATTAATATAAACAAATTTTAATTAATACTTTTTAAAGAATTTATTTTTAAAGAATTTATTTTTAAAGAATTTATTTATTAAGAATTTTACAAAATTAACTATAATTAGATAAATTATATTTGATAATTAAATTATATTTTTATACCCAATAATAAAATTACATTTAATAGAATTTTAATTTTTAGAGAATTTGGATCCACAAAAATTCAACTAATGGAGATAGAATACTTCATTTAATATTCACAGTAATTCATTTTTTAAAGCATTTTAAGAAGTTTATAAGATTAATACATTAGTAAAAAAAGATTTTTACTTATACCCTACATTTGAGTGATAAGTTAAGAATGATTTACCATTTGAATTTTTCACACCCACAAACTCTTATAAAACTTTTCTGTAAATGTTATAAGTTATATTTTTTCGATTAAGTTCAGTTTTTTAGCTAAAATTTTGATTGTTGATCCTTGTATTAAAACTGATATAATTGATATAAAGAAAACTACATTAAATATGAAGTCTGCTCCTATAATTCCATAACTTAAGGGATAGGTTGCAAAAATAATAGGAACAGCACCTTTAATCCCAACCCACGAAAGAAAAATCTTATCCTTAAAATTAAAATTGGATTTAATAAGACATGTGAATATTGCTAATGGTCTGGCTATAAATACTAATACAATACTTATTAATAAACCAAATCCGATGACTGATAATATTTGTCTTGGAAAAGATAGTAATCCTAATATTATAAACATTGCAATCTGCATTAACCATGCTAAACCATAGAAAAATGTTAAATTTTTATCTTCATCTGATAATGCACTGGATCCAATGAGAATAGAAGAGATATAAACAGCTAAAAACCCATTACCTCCAACAAATTCTGCAATTGCAAAAGATAAAATAGCTATTCCTATCATTAATACGGGATAAAGTCCTTTAGAGATTAAATTAATATTATCAATTAGTATTGTTGATAATTTGCCTATAATATAGCCTATCACTACACCTAAGATCAATGACTTAAGAAATATAATAATCATTAGAAAGATTGATGTTGTAGGATGAAGAACCATGTATATAAAAGATGTTGTTAAAACATAAGCCATTGGATCATTTGTAGCACTTTCAAATTCAAGCAAAATATCTAATTTATTTTTAAATTTAACATTCAATGGGCTTAAAATGGAATATACTGCTGCTGAATCTGTTGATGAAATAATAGAACCCAATAGTAATGAAACAATTAAATCCATGCCTAAAAAAAAATGGGTGAATAATCCTACAGTTATTGCTGTAATGAATACTCCTATAGTTGAAAGAGTTATTCCTCTATAAGCCACTTTCTTTGCTTTAATAATATTTGTATTTAAACCACCTTCAAATATGATTATTATAAGTGCAATTGTACTTATATTTTTTACCAAGCCATAGTCATTAAAATAAATTCCTACAATTCCATCAGAGCCTAATAACATGCCCACTATTACAAAAACAATTAAACTCGGGATACCAATTAAGCTTGATGCCTTAGTTAAGATTACACTTGAAATAAGTATAGATCCAGCTAACAATAATAGATGATAAAATTCTAAAGCCATTGTTATATTCTCAATTAAATATTGTTATTCTTAATATCATTATCTTAATTTTTAAACTATTTTTATTATTAATATTTTTAAACTATTTTTATTAATACTATCATTTTTATTAATACTATTATTTTTATTATTAATATAATGGTTTTGATAAAGTTCTTAATAAATAACTTTTTTTAAAATTAAATATCATTAAAAAATATTAATTTAAAATTATTTATATTAATTTAAATATGTTTATACTATTTAAGAATATGTTATACTATTTAAAATTATAGATTACAATAAAGCAATATTTGAAATTAAGTAATTTAATAAAAAAATTCATCATTTTAAAATTTAAGAACTTTACAATAATGACTATACTCAGAACCAAATTTTTGATACTTTAAAAATTTTAATTTTAACTTAGAAACGAAAAATCTTCAATTTTCTTAAGTTATCTTCGGTAACAAATCTATAAAAACTATTATTTAAAAAATTAATTTAATATTAATTTGAAATTTTTAAAAATGGAGAATCTATTCTCCTAAGTTGAAAATAAATTTTCAACAATAAGATATTTAAAAATAATGATTAATTATAAACATTTTTTATAACAATATATTTTAATTTTTAAAATTATTCTTTATATTTTTATTAATTTAAAATCTAAATGTTTTACTTTAATTATTTCTTAAAAATAAGAAATTTAATTAAAAAAATTAAATTTAAAAGAGAATTTAAAACAATGATTTTGATAAATTCAAGTTTCCCACTATATATTATTATTTTTTAATTTTTAATTTTTTTTAATTTTTAAAAAAGAAATTTAAAAAATTTATTTTATTAAAATAATCCATAAACAAGTTTAAATTATTACAAGAAATAGCATGATATTTTTCCATAATAACTAATAAGTGTAAGTGTTAAAAATTCAAAAAACATTAGAATATGGATTATAATTGTTTAATATAATCTAAATATGGATAATATATTAATGTAATCCAAATTTAGGTAGATTTTTTTATAAAATTAAATGTAAATAGTTTTTTATGGCATTGCAAAAAGAACATGGGGTTGAAGATCCGAAACCCGATTTTTAACCATGTGAAATTTAGAATATCACTATTAAACATCTCTATTAAACTTAATAACACCCAATATAAAGAATATTGCTGTAAAACCTAATAAAACAACTACATCGATCCATATATCACCAATACCAGAACCTTTAATCATAATGCTTCTCATAGCATCATTAAGATATGTTAAAGGACATATATAAGCTATTTTTTGGAAAATCCATGGCATTGTTTCAATTGGATAAAAAACACCTGAAACAAACATCATTGGCATTGAAACAGGCATAACCATTTGCATATAATCTTCTTGTGTGGATGTTGATGCAGATATCATAATTCCAAAACCCACAAAAGACAGTGCACCTAAAATGAGCATTCCAATAGCTAACAATATACTACCTTTTATAACTATCCCAAATAGTACAATAGCTGTTATAAGAAGAATTAATGCTCGAACAATTTCTATTGTAAGTTTAGAAAGTATTTTACCACCAACAACAGTACTGACATTTGTTGGAGTCATGAATAACCTTGCTAATTCTCCAGTTTCGCGTTCACCAGATATTGATTGCCCCATACCCATCATGCATGAAAACATTAATGTCATTGCCAAAACAGCTGGAACTAAGAAATCGATATATTTAATATCTCCATAAATGTTGTTAATTTCTAATTTTATAGTATCTATAATTGAAGAAGCTCCTGAAATTACTGAAACACCAGAATTTGTTCCTGGAGAACTTAATTTAGAAAGTTTTTCAATAGATAATTTATTATTTAATCCAATAAATAATTGTTCGGTTGTAGGAACCAATGCTTGACTGGCTATCTGATCTGAAGAATCTAAATACAAAGTTACATCTTTTGTTTGTATATTAGTTAAATCGTCATAATTTGCAGGTAAAATTATAGTGGCTTTAACATCTCCTTTATCTACTAAATGTTTTCCAAGTTCAACATCATTTGTAATGTTTTTTACATCATAAATAGATATATTGTTAATTGCATCTACTGTATTAGAAGTTAAATCACCATCGCTCATGTTTACAATAGCTATTGGTATATGTTCAATCGAACCTCCCATTCCATATCCAAACAATGCAATCATAATTATTGGAAAAGCAATAATTGATACTAAACGTGGTTTGTTTCTCCATAAAGACAAAATATCTTTTTTAAACATCCATAAAAATTTTTTTAACTCCATTAAAATCACTCCATTCCCTTAGAAGTTAAATTAGTAAAAACATCCTCTAAAGAAGGATCATTAGTTGATATAGAGGATATTAAACCTCCACCTTTAAGTACAATAGCTATTACCTTACTTATTCCATCTCTATGAGAAAATTTATCAACATCAACTGTTAATCTCCCTTCATCATCATAAGAAGATCTTAAACTATAAACAAATGGTAAATTTTCAATTTCTTCAATGATTTCATCACTTAACCAATTCTCCACCATAATACTTAATTCAGTTGTTAGTTTAGGTTTATTATCCTCTATAGTATCATTTAATTGATTTTTTGCAATGCTCTCATTTTCTTTCATTAAATTATCTTTAAGTATTTGAGGAGTGTTAAATGCAACTAAACGACCTTTATTCATAATTCCAACAGTTTCACAAAGTTTATCAACCTCGTACATATCATGAGAACATAAAATAATTGTATGTCCCTCATCATTTAGTTCCTGAATTAAATCCCATAAGACTGTCTTTGTTGTAGGATCAAGTCCAATTGTTGGTTCATCTAAAAATAAAATATCTGGGCTATGAACTAAACTTGCAACCACAGAAACCTTTTGTTTTTGACCTCCAGACATCTGTTTTACAAGTTTATTTTCAGCATATTTAATGTCTAATAATTCCATTAATTCATCAATTCTATCTTCTTTAATTTTTTTATCAATCCCATAATAATCAGCACATAAACTCACATTTTCTCTGGCAGTTAAATCTTTATATAAACTAACTAATTGAGGAACCATACCAATTTTATTTCTAACATTGTTTGGTTCTTTTTTAATATCGTAACCAGATACTGTAGCTGTTCCAAATGTAGGTTTAATTAAACATGTTAACATTTTTATGGTGGTTGTTTTTCCAGCACCATTAGGTCCTAAGAATCCAAAAATACTTTTATTTCTTATTTTCATATCTAATGTATCAACAGCTAAAAAGTCATCATAACTTTTAGTAAGACCTTTAGTTTCAATCACATACTTCACTTTATCACATACTTCAATTTATCAGAATTATAGTCATTATGGAAAAGTTCTTAAATTGAACGATGAATTTTTTTATTAAATTATTTAATTTCAAATATTAGTTTATAAAAATCTATAATTTTAAATTTTAAATAGTATAAATATATTTTAATCAATATAAATAATTTTAAATAGTATAAACATGTTTTAATCAATATAAATAATTTTAAATAGTATAAACATGTTTTAATCAATATAAATAACTTTAAATTAATATCTTTTAATTAAAAATCTATAATTTTAAATTTTAAATAGCATAAATATATTTTAATTGAGATAAATACTTTTAAATTAATCTTTGTTAATGATATTTAATTTAAAAAAGTTATTTATATTTTAATTGAGATAAATACTTTTAAATTAATCTTTGTTAATGATATTTAATTTAAAAAAGTTATTTATTAAGAACTTTATCAAAATCACTATAATGAATTGATTATTTTTATTAATTAAATCAAATTATTTATTAATTAAATCAAATTATTATTTATTCTTTTATAATAGTTTGCCGTCGACTTTTTAATACGAATAAAATTTATCAGTAAAGATTTGAATATTGTCCATAAATTTTATAAATATTAAAAATAAGAATTATTACAGCTTAAATTTTAAAATAAATAATTATTATAGCTTAAATTTTAAAATAAGAATTATTATAGCTTAAATTTTAAAATAAATAATTATTATTGATTAAAAAATATTTTTATTTAAAATCGTGTTAATTTATAAATAAATTACATTTGTTTTGTAAATATTCGTTATGTAAAAAGAAGATGAATTTTCACAATTGAAAAATAAAGAAAATCAAAGATTTTCTAATTGAAATAAAAAATTTCAATAAAGAAAATCAAAGATTTTCTAACTTTAAAAAATAGAAAATTTTTTAAAATTAAGAAAATTGGGTAAAAACTTGATGACTAAGATATATAACCTAAATTTTTTCTGGTTAAAAATCGATTTTAAATTCGAAAACTATGCTCTTTTTGCACTGTCAAAATAGTTTTAAATTATAAAAAAGCTTCAATTTTGAATAAACAATCACAATATAAAAAAAATAAAAATATAAAAAAAAATAAAAAATTTAAAATTACATCATTGGAGGCATTCCACCCATTGCAGATGGATCCATACCACCCATATCAGGGTTACTGCTACCACTTGAAGCTATAACATCATCTATTCTTAAAATCATTTCAGCTGATTCAGATGCAGACTGAATAGCTTGTTTTTTAACTCTTTTTGGTTCGATAACACCAGCAACTTTCATATCAGTGACTTTTCCAGTGAAGACATCGAGACCCATGTAAGGAGATTTTTCATGAGCTGCTCTTAAATCTACTAATGAATCAATACTATCCAAACCTGCATTTTCAGCTAATGTTTTTGGAACAATTTCTAAAGCTTCTGCAAAAGCTGTAACAGCTAATTGCTCTCTTCCACTAATAGATTCAGCATAATCTTTAAGTTTTTTAGCCACTTCAATTTCAGGGGCTCCTCCACCAGCTACAACTTTACCATCTTCGACAGTTGCTGAAACAACACCAATAGCATCTTCAATAGCTCTTTGAATTTCATCCACAACATGTTTAGTACTTCCTCTAACAAGTAAAGTAACAGATTTAGCTTCTTTAGCATTTTCTACAAAGATCATTTCTTCTCCAGAAATTTTCTTTTCAACAACACTACCAGCTCCTCCTAAATCATTAGCAGTTAAATCATCAACATTAGAAACAATAGTTGCACCAGTAGCTTTAGCTAATTTTTCAATATCTGATTTTTTAACTCTTCTAACAGCTAAAATTCCCTTTTTAGCTAAGTAATGTTGTGCTAAATCATCAATACCTTTTTGAGCAAACAATACATTTGCACCAGATCCAGCTATTTTATCAACCATTCCTTTAACCATTTTTTCTTCTTGTTCAATGAAAGCTTGCATTTGAGTAGGGTCAGTTATACTGATTTCAGCATCCATTTCTGTTTCTTTTACTTCAACAGGAGAGTTTAATAAAGCTATTTTAGCATCGGATAATTCTTTTGGCATTCCAGGATGAACTCTTTCTTTATCAATAATTACCCCTTGAACAAGTTTTGAATCTTCTACAACAGCACCATCTTTTTTCTCAATTTTAATGTGATCTGTATCCACTTCACCGTTTTCTTCTACTTGTTGAACAGCATCCACAACTAAACGAGCTAATGGTTCTCTTGCTTTTTCAGTTCCTTTGCCAGTCATAGCAGTCATAGCTACTTTAACTAATGTTTCAGTTCCAGTTTCTTCAATTGAAATATCTTCTAAAATTTCTTGAGCTTTTTCAGCTGCTTGTCTGTAACCCATAGATACAATAGTTGGGTGTATATCCATATCTAATAAAGATTCAGCTTTTTTAAGTAATTCACCAGCGATAATAACTGCTGTAGTTGTACCGTCACCTACTTCATCTTCTTGAGTCTTAGCAACTTCAACTAACATTTTTGCAGCAGGATGTTCAATATCCATTTCTTTAAGAATTGTTACTCCATCGTTAGTTACTACTATATCACCGAGACCATCGACTAACATTTTATCCATTCCTTTAGGACCTAATGTTGTTCTTACAGTTTCAGCTAAAACTTTACCAGCTAAAATATTATTTCTTTGAGCATCTCTACCTAAAATTCTATTAGTGCCTTCAGGTAAAACGAAAATTGGTTGTCCTTGTTGTGCCATTTAATCACCTTAACTTTAATTTTTGATAATTTATATTTTTATATATTATTATTTTATTCTATATATACTTAATATTAACCATTATTAACAATAAATCATTTATAAGCTGAATTTTTTATTTTAATTTTAGTATTTACTTGCCTATTTTTAACTAAATAATGAATCAGAATTAAATAGTGAATCAGACTAATTATAATGAAATACAGAACTATTATGAATAGACGATTACAATAATATGAATAGACGATTACAATAATTAAAAAAAATAGTTTAAGCATATAGTAAATATTATTAAAAAAAAAATCGCCGATATGATTTTTACAGCATTCTATTTCACAGGTTAAAATTAAATAAAGAATACACAGATTAGTTAGTATAAACTACAAATGATAACCTGTGAGTAAAATTAATCATGCAATTAATAAATGTCTACAATTAATTAAACATAATTATTTAATTAAATATTTTCTATATATTTAAAAAAATTGCATTATAAATAAATAAGTTTGAGGTTATATAAATACTTTGTGGTTAATATAGAATGTAAAAAATTATTGAGTTTTTTCACTCTTTAAGATTATAATGATTTCTAAATTTAATTATATCCATTATATAATTTTATTAACATTATTAGATTTATTATTATTAGATTTATTAACATTTTAGAATAATGGTTTCGATAAAGTTTTTTTAATATATATCTATAATTTTTATAAAAGTAATATAAATTTTTTATAAAAGTGATATTTTAAAATTAAATAATTTAATAACAAGAATTATCATTTTAAAATTTAAGGACTATTTTAAGGACTATACAATAATGAATATATTTTTATTAAAAATGTTGATAATAATAAAATGTTGATACTAATTAATATGTAGTTATGAATAAACATAGAAAAAACAATTATTTTTTCATCAAATTTGGAATTGTTGCTCAGTTTCTAAAGAAAAACTTCATTTTTATAGGTGAAATGAAAAATTTCACTAAAGAAAAAATCAAAGATTTTGAAGAATAAAGAAAATCAAAGATTTTCTAAGTTAAAACTAAAGTTTTTAAATTGCCTAAAAAATTTGGTTCAAAACTATAATAAATCAGAAATTAATCTTTTTGATGCCATTTTCACAAGCAATAATCGCTTTATCTGTCATCTGTGAGAAAATTCCATTTTCAACCACTCCAGGAATGGAATTAAGATCAGTTTCTAAATGTATAGGGTTATCCACTATTGGAAATTTGGCATCGACAATAAAGTTTCCATTATCTGAAATAACTGGTCCAACCTTATACTTTCCCATTCTTACACTCGGTTCACTACCCATATCTTTAAGTGCTGAGAAAACTGGTTTTACAGCTTTTGAAATTATTTCAAGTGGGACTGGAAAATTCCCAAGATTTTCAACTAATTTAGTTTCATCAGATATTACAATGAAATTCTTTGCACTATAATCAACTATTTTTTCTAAGGTATGCGCAGCTCCGCCTCCCTTAATAAGATTTAAATCAGTATCTATCTCATCAGCACCATCAATAGCTATATCAATATCATGTTCATCTAATGTAGTTATAGGTATATTCAATTCTTTAGCAAGCATAAAAGATTGATACGATGTAGGAACACCCATGATCTCCATTTCTTCATCTTTAATTCTTTCTCCAAGCTTTTCAATGAAGTAATTTGTGGTTGAGCCAGTACCTAAACCTACAATTTCCCCGTCTCTAACTTCTTTTGCTACTTCATATCCAGCTATTTTTTTTAAATTCATAATTTACTCCAAATATTCTATTTAAGAGTGTTTGTGCAATTATAGCCATTATGGAAAAGTCCTTAAATTTTGAATAATAATTTTTTTTTGTTAATTTTATTTAATTTTATTTAATTTTATTTAATTTTATTTAATTTTATTTAATTTTATTTAATTTTATTTAATTTTATTTAATTTTATTTAATTTTATTTAATTTTATTTAATTTT
>JAITPS010000115.1 GCA_031289325.1 Candidatus Methanovirga meridionalis | reverse complement strand
AAAAATTAAAAATTAAAAATTAAAAATTAAAAATTAAAAATTAAAAATTAAAAATTAAAAATTAAAAATTAAAAATTAAAAATTAAAATTATATTTTATATTATTTAAAATTTGAAATTATAGACTTTTATAAAGTGGTATTTAAAATTAAATAATTTAATAAAAAAATTATTATTTTAAAATTTAAAAACTTTTCCTGACGACTATATTCATTTAAATCATTTAAAATAACTATTGACAATAAAGATTGAAAGGGATGGAAAAACATTAAAATGTTTGAAAACATTATTATCCCTGAAATTTAATTAATTTTATTATTATGCTAATTTTTAAAGGTTTTTAGCTAATGTTTTTGAAAATTTATTATTATAATCATTGGAAGAGGAATAGAATGAAAAATCAACATTATCCAAATAATCTTCTGCAACTTTCTTAGCATTTATCATTTCATCATGAGTCGGATTTCTCCAAGGTGTACCTGGAACTTTTATATAACCAGTTATATGAAATTTGATTTTTGGATCTATATCTCCTATGAATTTAGCTATCTTTTTAATTTCTTCAGCATCCACCAAATCAGGAATATAAACCGTACTTGCTTTAATGTAAATCCCTTTCTCGTGAATATTTTTAAAATTTTTTAGAATTGAATTATTTGATTTTCCTGTGTGTTTTTTATGGATTTCATCAGAAAAAGATTTAATACTCATTACAATTTCATCAATAAATTCTGGAGGAGATATATAACCGTTTGTATGTCCAATTTTAGTGTATACTCCTAAAATTTCATGAGTAAAATATGTTAATTCTTCTAAATGAGGATATGTCGTTATTTCTCCACCAAGAAAATTAACTCCGTTGATTTCCATTTCATTTAAAACATTTTTAATTTCATTAACTTTTAGATAGCAATCTTTTTCAGGCTTTGTTTTTATTTTATATAAACACCATGGGCAATTAAAATTACAACTATAATTAATTACATTTGCTCTTTTAGGATCTTCTTTTGAATAATTTATTTTATGTATTGTCATTTTATCTTGTCATTTTATCTATTTTTTAATTATAAAGAATTATAAAACAAGATTTTTCAATATTACATTAATAACACAAAAATCATCTAAATTAAAGTTATTAAAATAATCATAAAAATGATGGTTAAAAATATTACTTTATTCAGAAAGCGATGGTTAAAAGTAATATATATTTAAAAAATCTTAATAATTTATTTGTCTCTAATTAAGTATATAAAGGTATTTATTACAAAGTGTACTACTTCTTCATAATTATTAAAATATGGTACTAATTATCAAATGATATCAGTTTAATAATTTTTAATTAAAGTTTCTATCTAAAATATTGTTTATACAATCATCATTTTAATTTCAATACACTTTTAAAAAATAATTTTCTTAATTTGACAACCTTGAGAGTAAATAGAAATTATATAGATTAATCAGATGATAATAACCAGGAAAGAACTAATGCAATTGAAAATAATGAAAATGAAAAGAAGGTTAATAATACTATAAAAGAGAAAGATCGTGATTTTAGATAACTAAGAAAATAGGCTAAATTTAATGATATACATATAATTTGAATTTTTTTGTTTAAACACTAAATTTCCATCCTCCTTTTACAGAACCTCATTTTAATTATAGTGATTATGAAAAAGTTCTTAAATTTTAAAAGGGTAATTTTTCTATTAAACCAAGCATTTAAATTTGTAATACCTACTTCTCATACATTATCTATTTCTTTTATTATATTATTTTTTTCATGAAAATTATGTTTTAATTCATAACATTTATATAGTAAGTAATAAAAATAGTATTAACAAAATATTATTATTTCATATAAAAATATTCTGATGACTTTTTATTGACTAAAAACTATGGGAGTGTTAATATCGAAACTAAAAATATAAAAGTTTTAAATGAATTCAATACTGTTAAATCTGAAGATGATGACTTAAAACTATTAAATAAATTTGATTTAAATAAAAATGAAAATGATGAGATGTTAGAAAAATTTGATTTTGTTAGAAAGGATTTAAAGTTTTTAACAAATTCGCAAATTAGATTGGAAATAATAAATTCAATAGCTAACTTTATTAAACCAATTAAAGATATTCATAAAGAAACAAACCTACCTTACAGTGCAATTTCTTTAAATATTAAGCACCTTGAAGAAAAAGGTTTTCTCCAATCCAATTATCATGGATATGTTCTTAATAATTTAACAAAGATCTTCTTTAAAGAAATAATTGAATTTAACAGATCTATAAATATGATAAATAAGTTTTTTGATTTTTTCAATGCCCATAAATTTGAGGAAATAGATGATGAGTTCTTAAAGGACATTGTGTCTTTAGATAATTCTAAAATAATTGAATCTTCATTAACTGATGTGTATAAAGTTCATAACACTATAATTGATTCTATTTTAAATTCTAAAGATATTTATTGTGTGTTCAATTTTATTCATCCTGACTATCCTGTTATTTTTCAAGACCTGATAAAGAATTCTGTAAATATTCGTTTATTATTATCTAAAGATATTCATTTTATTTTTAAAGGATTGATAGGGGATGAAATTATTAATAAAGGTTTGAAAAATAAGAATTTAAATTTAAAAAAATTAAAAATTAATAAAAATTTATTTTTAATTGGATCCACTGAATTTATATATTTAGGACTTTTTAAAGAGGACAATAGTTTTGATCAGAACAGAATTTTATTTTCTACAAATGAAAATGCCATTAAATGGGGAGAGGAATTATTTAATAAAATATATGGTTCTTCTTAATCAATGTAGAGTGAATGTGATAATATGGCTGAAATAATGAATAGTAATGAAAAATGTAATGATTTGAACTTAGATGGATTAAAAGAAGAACCTTTTGATTTTTCTAATTTTCAAGAGCTTAGAACTGTAATTTCTTCAGAATCACGATCGAAGATATTATTGCAATTATATCTAAATAAAAGCGATTTAAATAATGTTGAAACCTTAAAAAACAAAATTAAAAAGCCTTCACCGTATATTTTAAATTCTGTGAGGCAATTGGAAATTATGGGCTTAATTAAAAGAGCAAATAAAACATTTTATTTAACATCAAAAGGCAGTATAATGGCTATAATATTCTTAAAATTAATTGAAAATGTATATATCTTTAAAAAACATAATTTTTGGACTACTCATAATCTTAAACAAATACCATCCGAATTCTTAAATCATGTATATTTTTTAAAAGATGGAATGTATTATCATTCAACAAATAATGATTTGATAAAGCCACTAAACGAATATTTAAAATTAATTAGATCTTCAGAGGATTTAAATATAATAATGCCAATATTTTCAAAACCTCATTTAGATGGTATATTTAAATCTACAATTAAAAATAAATCCACCCTAAAAATTATAGCAAATGAAGAAATATTTAATCTCATATTTAAAAATTATAAAAAAGAGATTAAAATTTTAATTAAAAGAGATAAAATAAGATTTTGGAAAATTAACTTAGATTTAGAGATTTTCCTAACAAATTCATCTAAATTCTCCTCATTAAACTTATTCTTTAAGGATGGTCACTATGATGATTCAAATCTCCTTTTAGATAAATCAATAAAAGGAATTCAATGGGGATTAAAACTCTTTAATCACTATAAAAATAAGGGAATTTTAATTTATTTGGATAGAATATAGACAAATAATTATTATAATTTTTATAAAAAACTTAACTAAATTATGTCATATTCAACACTACTAAAATCTTTACCATTGAAACATTCCTGAGAAGAATAATTTTTATAATTTTGTAATATTTGACCTATCAAAAACTTAACTGGAAGGGTTTATTATTGTATTTACTTATTATACTGTATTAAGTAATGTTTTTTATAATATATTCTCTTTAAAATAATTATATCGCTGTTGTTAGCTTTAAAAATATTATTTTATATAATTTATTAGTTTTAAATATTTAAATAATCATATTAACAGTTATAAATTTATTATTGTGAAAAACATGTTTATTGTAATATTAATATTAAGTTCTTAACTATTATTAGATAAATAAATTAAGTTCTTAACTATTATTAGATAAATAAAAAAAGTGATTAATAATTAGAATTCATACTTCCTAACAAATTTTTGATGCTCTTCATTAATCTTTTCTTTCATTTTATTGTCTTCTTCTTTTTTAGCTTCTAATTGTTGATTTTTATATAATAATTTACCTATTTTAAGTTCATAATCAGAAAAATATTTATTACTTATATTTTCAATTTTTAATAAATCTTCACCAAAAAGACTCAGATATTTTTCTTTAAAGATTTTTTTTGTTTTATTTCGTTTAAGCTCTTCTTCCCTTTTTAATTTTTCTTTCTTTTCAAATTCTCTATTTTTAAATCTTTTATTCCTATTTATTTCTCTATGCAACCTTTTTTTAGAAATAGTACTTTTTTGTAATGCTTTCTTATATCTACTTTCCTCCCTATAAACTTCAATCTTAGATTTGTCTTTTTTATTATCTTTTAATAGATCAATCACTAAATTTATATCATTTTTATCTGTTTTTTGGCTATAAATTTTGTTTTCATTAAGTTTGTTTTCATTATGGTTTATAATATAAATTTCTGTATCTTGATTATTTGTCCTATTAAGCAAGGTAGATTTAAATGAGATCTCTTTTTTTTCTTTTTCTCTATCAATAAATTCTTTAAATTTGTTAAAAGCATTTACATTCTCTTGAAAATCATGAGGATCTACTTTATAATACTCACATTGATAAATATCCTCACAATAAATAAATTTACAATTTCCTATAATCTTTTCAAGGAGCCTCATACCACAAATAGGACACCATAAATTGAATATATCTAAAGTTTCCTTAACCATATTTATCATTTAATGAAATAATTATAAATTAATAAAATTTAAAATATTAAAATGTCATAAATATTTAAAACTTATTATTATATTATATCTTAATATCCAAAAATTTTTCCCAAAATTTTTATAAATAATGAAATCAGATATTATATTACATGACAACTGGTAGAAATTTTGAAGTGGAGGATAATACAAAAATTCTTACTTCTAATTTTTTTAAAATTAATTTTTTTAAAATTAAAAATATGGTAGTTTTGATAAAGTTCTTGATAAATAATTTTTTTAAAAATAAATATTATTAAAAGATATTAAATTAAAATTATTTATATTAATTAAAATATATTTATATTATTTAAAACTTAAAATTATAGATTTTTATAAGATAATATTTAAAATTAAATAAGTTAATAAAAGAATTTATTATTTAAAATTTAAAAATTTAAAAACTTTACCATAATAATTATAATTTAATAAAAACAATTATCATTTTAAAATTTAAAAACTTTTCCATAATGACTATAATTTAATAAAAACAATTATCATTTTAAAATTTAAGAATTTTACCATAACGACTGTATTAGTTTTAAAAAATAAATAAAATAAGCTATTTAATCCTAAATGAATAAACTTTATTAAACAATTTTGAAAATTAAAAGTTTAAAGCTAATTTATTAGCATTATAATAACTTGATGGAGATTAAGAAAAACATGGAAGAAGATATTAGGGGAAAATTATCTTTGGGAATTGCTAATTTTAGTAGTTTAATTGAACAAAATAAGATCTATGTTGATAAGACACTGTTTATAAAGAAAATGATGGATCATGGTGAGACTTATTATTTTCTTTCTCGACCAAGAAGATTTGGAAAAACCTTACTTATTTCAACTTTAGAGAATTTTTTTCAAGGGAAAAAAGAATTATTTAAAAATACTTATATTTATAATAATTGGGATTGGAATGAAAAATATCCTGTTATAAGAATATCTATGAGTGATATGCTTAGTACAAGTTCTAAAGAATTAAAAGAGGAAATTTTAAATAGAATTGACTTCATTGCATCCATGAAAGATATTGATTTAGGAGAAAATGGGACTTATGTTTTTAAATTCTCAAAATTAATCTATAATCTATATAAAAATAAAAATAATAAAGTCGTTGTTTTAATTGATGAATATGATGCACCTATAATCAATAAAATAACTAATAATAAGTTAGCTAATGAAAACAGAGAAATATTACAAAATTTTTATAATGTTTTAAAAACATCAGAGGAGTATATTAAGTTTGTTTTTGTTACTGGAATTAGTAAATTCACAAAAACATCAATATTTTCTAAATTTAATAACCTAACTGAACTTACCTTAGATGATGATTACTCTACAATTTGTGGCATGACACACAATGAACTGAAAAATTATTATGGTGATCATATACAGGTTATGGCAGATAAAAATAACTACACTTATGAAGAAACCTTAGATAAAATTAATTATTTTTATGATGGTTATAGTTGGGATGGAGTAAACAATGTTTTTAATCCTAACTCTACTCTTCGCGGATTATCTCAAAAAAAATTTCAAAGTTTTTGGTTTTCAACTGGAACACCAAAATTCATAGCTGAAATATTTAAAAAAAGAAAAATAACCAAAGATTACTTTAAACCAACTGTATTAAAAGCAACAGAATTAGATGCCATCGATCCAAACAATATTAATGAAACAACTTTACTTTTTCAATCAGGTTATTTAACAATAGAAAAAGAATTCATTGAAAATGATGAGTTTTATTATTGTCTTAGAATTCCTAATTTTGAGGTCAGGCAGGCTTATAAGGATAATCTTACAAATATTTATCTTGCAGATGTTAAAGATGAATTTGATAATCTTCAAAATGATATGTGGGACTGGATTAGAAATGGTGAATGTGACAAGTTAGCTAAGAAATTAAAGATAAAGCTTTCAAGATTACCTTACAGTCTTAGATTAAGTAAAGAAAACACCGAGAAATGGAAACTATATTCAGCGATTTTTTTAACTTGGTTAGATGAAATGGGCATGAGATTCGATGGAGAAAAAACCATAGGTCATGGAATAATCGATACGGTAATCGAAGAAAATGATGATCATGTAGCCGTTGTTGAAATTAAATATAGTGAAGACCCGAAAAAGTCATTAGATTCATTAATTAATGAAAGTTTTAAACAAATCCATGAAAAAGAGTATTACTTACCTTATGAGGATAGGAATGTTTCCTTAATTGCTTTAGTATTTAAAGATAGAGCAATTAAAAATGGAATAATAACAGATGTAAAATGTAAAATAGAAATATTAAACCATAATTAATTTTTATCTCTATTGAAATCCATTGAAATAATTATATAGCTTATAACCCAACATTATAACATTTAAATTTCCAAATACAAGACTTTTTATTAGAATATAAACTATTATATAGTCATTATAAAAAAATTCTTAAATTTTAAGATGATGATTTTCTTATTAAATTATTTAATTTTAAATATTATTTTATAAAAATCTATAATTTTAAATATTTTTTATTAAATTACTTAATTTTAAATATTAATTTATAAAAACCTATAATTTAAAAAATTAAATGCTATAAACTTATTTTAACTAATATAATTAATTTTAAATAAATATGTTTTAATAATATTTATTTTTAAAAAAACTATTTATTAAGAACCTTATCAAAATTACTACAATATGTTTTAATAATATTTATTTTTAAAAAAGTTATTTATTAAGAACTTTATCAAAACAAATATAGAAGAATTTATTCTTTGTTTTTAAAAATAATAATTATGATTTTTTTAATTAAAAATTTTAATGTTTAAGACCTAATTTAAAAAATTTTATTGTTGAAATTGTTTAATTAGAAAAACGAAGTTTTTTTTACTTACAAATCTTATCCCCATACATTATATATAAAATATTATAAAAATGATTGATTACCATTGTAAATAATTTTATTAAATAAATATTCAATAAGTGTTAGTATGAAAAACCTTTCTAAAGAGATAATTAATAAAATAAATCAAATTTCTGCTCCAGTTAAGATTATGCATGTGTGTGGATCTCATGAACATACCATTATGGAAAATGGATTAAGAACCTTGCTTCCAAAGGAAGTTGAAGTTATAGCTGGACCTGGTTGTCCTGTATGTTGTGTACCATCAAGAGAAATTGATGAATCATTAGAACTTATAGATAAAGGAGTGACTATAACAACATTCGGAGATATGCTTAAGGTTCCAGGTTCAAATCATTCTCTTGCTGATGCTAAATCAGAAGGAGGTGATGTAAGAGTAGTGTACGGAATAGCTAATGCTGTTGAACTTGCTCGTGAAATCGACAATGAAGTGGTTTTTATAGCTGCAGGATTTGAAACTACAGCACCAACAACCGCTTGTGAAATTTTATCAACTCCACCAGAAAACTTCTCTGTTTTATCTTCACATAGAAGAATACCTCCTGCTTTAAAGTTTCTTATTAAGTCAGGTCAAACTAATTTAGATGCTTTGATTGAACCAGGTCATGTTGGAACAATTATTGGTCTAAAACCATTTGAAGTATTCTCAAATGAATATAATATTCCTCAAGTTATGGCAGGTTTCAATCCTTTAGATATTTTAATTGGAATTTATATGATTTTAAGACAAATGAAAAATGGTGAAGCTAAAATAGATAATGAATATAATCGTGCGGTTAGAGATGAAGGAAATCAAATGGCACAACTTGCTATTGAAGAAGTGTTTAAAGTAGAAAGTAGAGAGTGGAGAGGTTTTCCAAAAATTCCTAATTCTATACTTGAAATTAGAGATGAATTTGCTCAGTTCAATGCAAGAGAAAAGTTTGATATAGAGGTTAAAGAGGTTAAAGAAGCACCAAAAGGTTGTATATGTGGACCTATCCTTAGAGGGGTTGCAAAACCAGAAGATTGCAAACTTTTTAGAAAAGAATGTAATCCAGCCCATCCAATAGGAGCATGCATGGTGAGTAAAGAAGGAACATGCAATATATCTCATAGATACAGTATTTAGGGAAATAAATATAATTAGGGTGATTAATATGTTACATGAATTAGCAGAAGAAGCAACTAAACATTTAAAAAAGCATGGAGATGATTTTGAAATTTTCATCGAAAAGTCTGAAAGTATAGAATTAAATAGTGAAAAATCGATTTTGAATTTTGCTAAAAAAGAAAATACTTTT
Organism: Candidatus Methanovirga meridionalis; assembly: GCA_031289325.1. Lineage (GTDB taxonomy): Archaea > Methanobacteriota > Methanobacteria > Methanobacteriales > Methanobacteriaceae > Methanovirga > Methanovirga meridionalis. The sequence continues at coordinate 16,260 of JAITPS010000115.1, read as the reverse complement.
GGGATTGGAATTAGAGTTATTAAAAATAACAAAATAGGTTTTGCATATACAACAGACCCAACAAAAATACCTAAAATATGTGAAAACGCATTTGCAAATTCTAAATCTAATGAAACAGATAAAGATTTCTCATTTGCAGAAAATCAACAGTATAAAAAAGTTGAAAGAATATTTGATCATAGATTTAAACAAGGCTTTAATTTGGATATAGCTACAGACTTTATAAACACTGTTTTAAATACTGTTCAAGCTGAAAAATGTGAATCTACTTCAGCAAGTTTCTCTGCAGATTTTAATCATAATATTATTTTAAATTCTAATGATTTATCTGTTGAAAACTCTTCTTCTATGTTTTATGGAGGTCTTGCAGTTAATGCTTATAAAAGCAGTGAAAAATCAACGGCTTATGATTCTATTTCTTCATGCATCTTTGATTTAGATGGTGAAAAATTAGGAGAAGATGTTTGCAAAATAGCTAAAGATTCTATAAGCGGAGTAAAAATTGATATAAATAGTGTAGATGTTATATTAGATTATTCTGCAGCATCAGGACTTTTAAATCCGTTTATTTTTGGGTTTAATGGAGATAACGTTCGTAGATCAAGATCCATACTAAAAGATAAAGTAGACACTAAAATTGTAAGTGAAGATTTAAGTGTTTATGATGACGGTAGATATCCTAATGGTCTTAATTCATCTATTAGTGATGGAGAAGGAACATCTTCGCAAAGAACAACTTTAGTTAAAGATGGAATCTTAAAAAACTTTATTTATGATATATACTCTGCAAATAAATCTGGTGTTGAAAGTACTGGTAATGGCTTTAGAGAATATTCCTCCACCCCACTAACTTCACATTCTAATGTTGTTTTTAACTTTAAAAATAGTATTGATATCTCAGAAATTGATAAAGGATTTTTATTAACTGATGTTCTTGGAGCACATACTGCCAACCCTATTTCTGGAGATTTTTCTGTTGAGTCCAATAACTCTTTTTTAATTGAAAATGGTGATATTACTAAACCAGTTAAGAAAGCTATGGTTGTTGGCAATATTTTTGACTGTCTTTCTAATTGTCAAGGATTAAAATCTGATTTAAAACAGAAAGGTTCATTTGTTATTCCTAAGATATTATCTAAAAATTTAAAAGTTATTGGATAAATAAAGGATCGTTAATATTATCTAAGCTCAATATAAAATAATATTTAGTAAATGATACATTGAAACAAATTTAACCTTTTTTAATAATCTTAATTTTATCTGGACCTATTAAAATCAAATGTTTATTTTTTACTTTACCTAATAAAATAACTTCAGCTTTATGTTCTTTTCTTAAAATATTTAATTTTGTTCCCATCATTTCAAAGGCTTCTTTTTCAAGATAAGCAACATCCACAATAACAGCATTTCCTTCAATTATTTGGTCGCGAACATAATCCATATCATCTTCTGATTTTGGTTTAATTAATATAATTTCATAAAAAGGTTGTTCTGGAGTGATAGATATACTTTCACTACTACTTTTTAAAATTTCTTCTACAAATGGTTTTATAGGTTTTCTTTTTTCTTCTTCCATGCCAAGACTTCTTTTAAACTGATCAATAAATCCCATTCTAATAATCTCCTGTTCTAATATAGTCATTATGAAAAAGTTCTTAAATTTTAAAATGATAATTTTTTTATTAAATTATTTAATTTTAAATATCTCACTTTATAAAAGCCCATAATTTTAAATTTTAATTAATATAGATTTATTTTGATTAATATAAATAATTTTAAATTAATATTTTATAGTATAATTTAAAAAGTTTCATTAATTGCAAACATTATTTCATACACTATAATATCTTTTAATAATATATAGTTACTATGGAAAAGTTCTTAAATTTTTAATGATAAATTTTTTTATTAAATTATTTAATTTCAAATATCATTTTATAAAAATATATAATTTTAATTAATATAAACTTATTTTAATTTTAGTAGTTATGGAAAAGTTCTTAAATTTTAAAATGATAATTGTTTTATTAAATTATTTAATTTTAAATATTATTTCATAAAAATATATAATTTTAAATTTTAAATAATATAAATTTATTTTAATTAATATAAATAATTTTAAATCAATATTTTTTAATAATATCTATTTTAAAAAAGTTATTTATTAAGAACTTTATCAAAACCATTATATCTTTTAATAATATTTATTTTTAAAAAACTATTTATTAATAACTTTATCAAAACCATTATATCTTTTAATAATATTTATTTTAAAAAAGTTATCTATTAAGAACTTTATCAAAACCATTATATCTTTTAATAATATTTATTTTTAAAAAACTATTTATTAATAACTTTATCAAAACTACTATAATCTTAAAATATTATAATGTTATTTTTAATTATTTTTATTATTCAAGTAATCTAAAATACTATCTAAAAGTATTTTTGCCCCCATATTTTTAACATCAGCTACTGGTAATTTATATTTTGAAAAATCATCGAGAGTTATATTATTCTCTGCATTAATTAAGTTTATAGATAAAGCAATTACTTTCGTTGGTTCAACTGCTTCAATAGCTTTAATTTCATGATCAATTCCTCGTGGATACCTATAAGGATGATTTGGTCTATGACAAACTATTGTAGCATCTGGTGCGGCACCAATTAATATAGAAGCTGATAATCCCCGAGGATGAGGATTTTTAACCTCAGTTAAACTTGATTGTCCTTCAATGAAAATTATTTCTGGAGATTTTTTTTCTTCAACAGTTTTTATTGCTTGTAATATTGCAGAACTAATATCCATAGCTGAAAGACTTCCTATCCTAAAATTCATGTCAGTTGGTTCTTCTATTCCCATTTCATCAGTAGATATTATTCCTACATTGATTCCTCTTTTTATAGCTTCTTTTCCTAACAATCTTGTTGTGGTTCGTTTACCACATTCTTGAGAAGTTCCTCCAACAAATACAATCGATGCCTTTGGTTTATATGATATTTTAGGTAAAATTTCACAGCACTTTTCTATTCTAATTCCAAAAATTTTCTCAATAACATCTAAACGGGAATTAATTTCTTTTAAGATAACATTTTTATCTTTTGCTAACTTTAACAAAGATGGATTTTCCATTAATGGAAGTGATCTAAATGAAGATACAACATTTTTTCCTGATGAAATAGCTTGAACTGCATACATTAATGCTGTTCCTTCTGCACCTATTGGTAACATGATAGCTACGGTTTTAGCATCTGTACTTTTAATTAGAGATAAAAGATCTGGTGAAACATTAGATCCACAAAAAGATTTTTTTTGCTTTTGTTCATCATTATCCACAAACCCAACAGCTCTAATCCCTTCAAAATTGGAAAATTTCTCTCCACCCCCACCACATCCAATTATTATATATGGATTAAGTTCTTGAAGTTCTTTAACTGAGTGTATAGTATACAAAAAATCACATCTTACTTGTTTTTAATTAATAATAATTTAATTTTATCGTTAAATGATTTTATATTCACCCAAATAATACAGAACATATCTTATAACATCAATGAATACAAGAAATTATTATTAATTAAATATTTATTTATTTATTATATGTAAATATAAACTTCTAAAATATATAGTCATTATGAAAAGTTCTTGAATTTTGAATAATAAATTTTTTTATTAAATTATTTAATTTTAAATATCATTTTATAAAAATCCATAATTTTAAATAATATAAATATAATTTGATTAATATAAATAATTTTAAATTATAGTATATGAAATAGTTATTATTTTTAAAAATGAAGAAATAAAAATTATTATTTAAAAAATTTTTTAAATATTTATTTAAAAAAAATTATTTATTAAGAACTTCATGAATACAATATAATTTTAAATATCATTTTATAAAAATCTATAATTTTAAATTTTAAATAATATATATTATTAATGGTATATAAATAATTAATTATTTGTATGGGTAATGTAATAGGTACTATTAGAAAAACGAAGTTTTTCTTCATTTTTCAATTAAAAATCTATGCTAAATTTACGGTACCCAAATCTAATATTAAAAATTTTTAAAATACATAAAATTTTAGTCATCAAATAATAGATATATTTAAATAGAAGTTTTAATAAAATTTTGAATGCTATAATAAATTTTTTTTTAAACTAAAATAAATCAGTCCCGTAGGGTAGTGGTAATCCTTCTAGGCTTTGGACCCGGAGACGGCGGTTCGACTCCGCTCGGGACTATCTTAACTTTGTGATTTAATGGAAAAATTACTTATTTTAGGCATTAATACACGAACATTAATAAATTCTGCTCTTAAATTAAATTATCAAACTTATTCTTCAAGCTATTATAATACTTTAGATTGTAGTACGGTTTATAAAGAAAAACATGTACTTCAACAAAAACCATATCAAAGTTGTGGATTTTTTGAAGAGAAATTTAATTTTATTGAAATTCTAAACAATTCTTCTGATTGGATTGAGACTGTTGATTATATTGTACTTACAACTGGTATCTCACCTAACTATTTTAATGGAAATCTTAAACTTAAAAATCGTGTTAAAGATGCATTTAATGTTTCAAAATTGAATAATATTCTAAAAAAAAATAAAAAAAAAATTATTGGGAATAAGGATACACAAAATGTAGAAAATAAGTATAAATTCTATAAAAAAATGAAAAATAAATATATGCTACCATTAACATTTAAATTATGTGGTGATGGTGGTGATGATGCTTTAGATATAATTAAACAATACGATGATATGGAATTTATTTTAAAAGATATTAATGAATCTGGTGGATATGGAATAAATTTTTTAAATAATGAATCACTCTTTCAATCTAAAGAGATGCTATCTAATTTATATAATCATAAAAAAACAAGTTTAATTTTACAAGAATATATTCCTGGAGATAATCTAAGCTGTTCTGTACTTGGAACTAAAGATGATAATAAAGCCTTTGTTGTAAGTGAAAATATTAACAATAATTATTATCAAACAAGCAAATATAAAAAAGATTTTAGATATTCAGGCAACATTACTCCAATTGATAAAGGTAAACATGGAATAGCAATTTTAAAAAAAATTTATAAACTATGCGAAGATATGATTAGTGATTTAAATCTTATAGGGTCAAATGGTATTGATTTGATCCATAAAGATGGTGAAATAAATATTATTGAAGTAAATCCCAGATTTCAAGGTACCTATGAATCTGTTGAAGAAGTTTTTGAAATAAATCTCTTAGATGCTCATATTAAAGCATGCCATGGAGATTTAATTGATATTCCAAACCCTAAAAATTATTCTATGAAGAAAATTATTTATGCTCCAAAACAGTTAAAATTCAATGCAAGTAATCTTCAAAATTTAAATAAAAATATAACTATTTCTGATATTCCTTATGAAAATACAATAATAGAAAAAAATCAACCAATGTTGACATTAAGTGCTAAAAATGAAAAAATAAAGAATTTACGAGTAGATATCGAAAAAATAAGTAATGATATAAATATAATATTTAAATAAATAATAAATTAACCCCAATATAAACTTAAATTAAATATAAATTATTAAACTCATATTAGAGAAAAAACTTCTTAATTATATTATTTTTAAAAGTATTAAAATAAAAATTATTGTTCCAATGGTTAATAATACAGTAGAACAAATCATAGCTATTGTTAAAGATACGAACAATTTAGCTTTTTTATCTGGATCTTTGAAATATTGTTTAAAAGGATCTCGTTTCATATAATATCCAAAATGAGAATTTATAATAATATATAAACGGTATAAAAAAAATAAAATTATGAAACATTAAAAGCATTTTGAAGTTAGAAAAAAATGATTTTCTTATTGAAATTTTTTAATTTTTATTAAAATATAGTGTTATAAAAAATGTTTGTGACTATAGTGTTATAAAAAAAAGTTTGTAATTAATCATTTATTTTAAATATCGTATTGTTGAAAATTTATTTTCAACTTAGGAGAATTTATTCACCTGTTTAAAAATAATAATTATAACTTTTTTAATTAAAAATTTAATAATTATGTTTCATTTTTAAAAGCTTCATTATTGAACTTGTTCAATTAGAAAAACAAAGTTTTTCTGTACTTAAAAACATTATTTCATACACTATAATCATTTATTTTAAATATCTTATTTTTAAAAATTTATTTTCAACTTAGGAGAATTTATTCACCTGTTTAAAAATTTCAATGAAAATTAAATTAATTTTTTAAATAACAATTTTTATTTCTTTATTGTTGAGAATTTATTCTCCTGTTTAAAAATAATAACTATAATTTTTTTTAATTAAAAATTCAAATGCATGTTTCATTTTTAAAAACTTCATTATTGAACTTGTTCAATTAGAAAAACGAAGTTTTTCTGTGCTTAAACACATTATTTCATACACTATATTCTAATTTTCAAAATTATCTAATAAATTTTATTAATTTATAATTAAATAGTTTATTTTTTAAAAATAATAATTTAATTATAAAAAAATTGATTTTAATGAAAATTAGAAAAAAAATAATTTTCTTAGAAAATAATCTTCAATTTTTGTAAAAATTTAAATTTCATGCTTTAAATTTCATACTATAATAAATCAACATATAGATTAAAAAATTAAAAATGTAAATCTAAGAATTAGCATCGATTGCGGATTTAATCATTTTTAATTGAACAAATGTTTCTCTTTCCATTTCTTGAAGTCTCATTTCAATAGATTTTACAGTATTTTTAATTTTAGGAATCATAATATGTTCTAAAGCATTGACACGACGTTTAGTAGATTCAATTTCAGCAGCTAAAAGATAGATTGTTTTCTCTATCTCACCAAGTTCAATTATTAAAGCAACTGATTCCTCAAATTTTTTTGCTGCTTCATCTAATTTCGCTGATGTGTCTGAAAATCCATAACCTCTTGTTAAAACTGTTTTTGAATCTATTTGAGAATCAACAACAGGAACTATTACTCCCATAATACTTCTTGACTCTATTTTAACATTAACAGATTCTTTAACAGATAAAGCAGCTTTTTGAACACTTAAATCTCCCATTATAACTTGAGCATCAGTTAAATTTGTGTAAGCTTCTTTAAGTTTTTTTTCAGTTTTTTCACGAGAACCTTTAACCCTATCTAATATTTCAAAAAACTCCATAATTAAAGCATCACGTTTTTCTTTAAGTAAACTATGACCTTTAACCGCGAGTTTTTCCCTATTTTTAAGGTTTAAAAGTTCCATTCGTGTTGGATTTATTCCTTCAATAGTATCCTGAGCCATTTTTTCCCTCCCTATATTGCATATAGATTATAAGTTATTTACGAACCAATTTATTGAAAATTTCTTAAAACTTAAATATTTAAGGTGGTTCATGGGAGATATTTAGGAATATGTTCCTCTTTAACTCTTTTAAGTTCAGATTTAGGAAGTAAGCTGAGTAATTTCCAACCAAGATCTAATGTTTCTTCTATTGTTCTATCTTCATCTTTAGCCTGGGTCATGAATTGTTTTTCAAATTCATCAGCAAATTTCAAGAAGCTTTGATCTCTTGGAGTTAATGCTTCTTCACCAACAACAGCTACTAAATCTCTTAAGTTACGACCTTCTGCATAAGCAGAATAAAGTTGGTCTGAAACTCCACTATGATCTTCACGAGTCCTTTCATTTCCAATACCACCACTCATTAATCTTGATAGTGATGGAAGTACATCTACTGGAGGATATATACCTTTCCTATAAAGTTCACGGCTAAGTACAATTTGTCCTTCTGTAATGTAACCAGTTAAATCTGGAATTGGATGGGTAATATCATCTTGAGGCATTACCAATATAGGCATCTGAGTAATAGAACCTTCCTTTCCTCTAATACGTCCAGCACGTTCGTATATACCTGATAAATCTGTATACATGTATCCAGGATAACCTCTTCTTCCAGGCACCTCATTTCTTGCAGCAGAAACTTCTCTTAATGCTTCACAGTAGTTAGTTAAATCAGTTAAAATAACTAATACATGCATATCTTTTTCAAAAGCTAAATATTCAGCTGTTGTAAGTGCCATTTTAGGAGTAAGAATTCTTTCAATTGAAGGGTCATCAGCTAAGTTCATGAAAACAGTTACTCTTTCAAGTGCACCTGTTCTTTCAAAATCTTTCATGAAAAAATTAGCCTCTTCGTGAGTAATACCCATAGCAGCGAATATAACAGCAAAATCTGTATCTTCTGCTGCTCTAACTTTAGCTTGTCTTGCAATTTGAGCTGCTAAATCATTGTGCGGTAAACCTGAACCTGAAAATATAGGGAGTTTTTGACCACGAACCAGTGTATTCATTCCATCAATTGTGGAAATACCTGTTTGAATAAATTCTGCAGGAAATTCACGAGCAGATGGATTCATAGGTGCTCCGTTAATATCTAACTCCATTTCAGGAATTATATCTGGACCACCATCAATTGGTTTACCAGTACCATCAAAAATACGACCCATCATATCTACTGAAACACCAATTTTAGCGGTTTCGCCCGTGAACCTTGTTTTTGTAGTTTTTGTATTAAGGTCTGTTGTTCCCTCAAATACCTGAACAACAGCACGATCATTTTCAACTTCTAAAACTTGTCCTCTTCTATGTTCACCATTAGGTGTTTCTATCTCAACGATTTCACTATAAGCAACACCTTCAACACCTTCAACTATCATTAAAGGTCCTGCAACTTCAGTAACAGTGGTGTATTCTTTTGTCTTTATATCAGCATTCATTTTTACACCTTATATTTATTATTTTAAAGGATCTATAAATTAGAATCTATAAATTAGAATATTCGTTCTTTTTTAACAATAACAGTTGTTCCATTAAACAGTTAGCATGAAATCAATCCTTTTTTATTCCATGCTTAATATTTAATTTAAATCTCCTAATTGTTTAACTATTCCTTCTTGGATTTCTTTAATCTTAGTAGGGAAATCATTTTCATGCACATATTTCATCCGACCTATTTCTTCCTTAATTGGAATCGCTATAATATTTTTTGATTCGATTCCACGTCCAAGAGCAGCTACACCTTCTTTCTGGAATGAAATGATTGTTTTTAGCATTTGATATTGTTTTAATGGTGAACAATATGTATCAACATCGTCGTAAGCATTTTGTTGTAGGAAATCCTCTCTAATCATACGAGTAGTTTCTAAAGTAATCTGCTCACTATCTGGTAAAGCATCTGGTCCAACGAGTTGTACAATTTCTTGGAGTTCTGACTCTTTTTGAAGTAAAACCATTGCTTCATCACGAGTTGCTCTCCAATCATTTTCAGTATTCTCTGCCCACCAATTTTCTACACTATCAACATATAATGAGTAACTTTGTAACCAATTAATAGATGGAAAATGTCTTTTATCTGCAAGAGATGCATCTAAAGCCCAAAATACTTTACATATCCTAAGTGTATTTTGTGTAACTGGTTCAGACAAATCTCCACCAGGAGGTGATACAGCACCAACAATTGAAACAGAGGAGAATTTATCTTCACTACCTATTGTAGTAACTCTACCTGCTCTTTCATAGAACTGAGCAAGTCTTGAAGCAAGATATGCTGGATAACCTTCTTCACCAGGCATTTCCTCAAGTCTTCCTGAAATCTCTCTCATTGCCTCAGCCCATCTTGAGGTAGAATCTGCCATAAGTGCAACATCATATCCTTGATCACGGAAATATTCCGCAATTGTAATTCCAGTGTATACACAAGCTTCTCTTGCTGCAACAGGCATGTTAGAAGTATTTGCAATGAGAACTGTCCTATCCATCAATGGATTTCCAGTTTTTGGATCTTCTAACTCTGGGAAATCAAGAAGTACTTCAGTCATCTCATTTCCACGTTCACCACAACCAACATAGACAATAATATCTGCATCTGCCCATTTAGCTAATTGTTGTTGTGTGACAGTTTTACCTGATCCAAATGGTCCTGGAATAGCTGCTGATCCACCTTTAGCAACAGGGAAAAATGTATCTTGTGTTCTCTGTCCAGATATTAGAGGCACATCTGGATCAAGTTTTTCTTTGTAAGGTCTACCTTTTCTAACTGGCCATTTTTGAAGCATTTGAACTTTTTTAACACCATCATTAGTTTCAATTTCAGCAATGTCTTCTTCAACAGTATATTCTCCATTAGAAACTATACTTAGAATTTTTCCTTCAATTTTAGGAGGCACCATTATTTTTTGTAAAACAGCAGATGTTTCTTGAACTTCACCAATCACATCTCCTCCTTTAACAGAATCTCCAACCTTAGCTTTTGTTTGGAAAGTCCACTTTTTCTCTTTGTTAATGGATGGTACATTCACCCCTCGTTCAATGAAAGAGCCAGATATTGCTTTAATAACTTCAAGTGGTCTTTGAATTCCATCAAAAATAGAACCCATAATTCCAGGTCCAAGTTCAACAGATAACGGACCACCAGTACTCTCTACCTTTTCACCAGGTTTTAAACCTGCAGTTTCTTCATATACCTGAATGGTCGCGGTGTCACCTTCAAGCTCAATAATTTCACCAATAAGCTTACTGCTACCCACTCGAACCATTTCATACATTTGAGTTCCTCTCATACCATCAGCGACGATAACAGGTCCTGCAATTTTAATAATATTTCCTTCAGTAATCATTTAATCATCTCTACCCCAATAACCCTTTTAATTAGTTCACTCATCGGGTCAGCTTCTCTTTGAGAAGATCCAGATTTATCTGGTATCTCAATAATCATTGGTAACACATTAGATCCTACTTTTTTATTAATATGTTCTCTAATCTTATCAGCAATTTTTTCTGTAATAATTATAATGGATATTTCATTATTAATTAGCTCAGTAAGTGCACTTTCAGCTTCTTCATTATTATTGGCAATGTAACCTTTTTTTACTCCACCGAGTTTAAATCCAGTAACAGTATCAATATCCCCAATAACAGCTACAGATGACTTCATACTAACATCTCCTGTATATCAGACATTTCAAGATTATTTTCTCTTTTAGCTCTTATAATAATCTTTAGATTTTTAATTTCTTTCTCTTTTTTATTGAGGTATCCAATAATTGGTCCAACACCTAATGGATTTTTTAAGGAAAGAGAGTTAGCATAATTTACAATATATTCATCCAAAGCTTTTTCAAAAATTGAAATTGAATCAGTTTCATTATAAGTTCCAAGAGCTTCATTAAGGATTTGATAGTAATCAGTACCATCTAAACCATTAACAATAGATGTTACATTATCAGATTCCATTAAGTCTTTTAACTTCCATTCTTTAATTTGATATCCATTTGAAATCATGTGAGTATTGATACTATCATATTTCAAACCATCAGCTTTAGAACGGATGATTATTTTTAAATTCGCTACATCAACTTGTGAACCAATATATGAATGTAATATCCTTGTGTTATCATCAGATGGCACACTTGATGCTGATAAAAGATTTTCTAAAAAGTGTTTATCTAAAGCTGATTCAAAAGGTAGAATCATACCACTTTCATTATATTCACTTAAAGCATCTTCTAAAACAGATCCATATTCAGTTCCATCTAACCCAGCTATGACATTTTCAATAGTATTGGATTCAACTAATTGCTCACATGTTGGATACAAACTACCAACTGGAATTAACAGTTTTGTAGTTTCATCCTTACTTAAGTTAGCTTCTTTTGCAGCTATTAAACTTTTTATATTGCTGATATCCGACTTTTTAGATAAAATCACAAAAACTTTTTTTATATCGGTAGGAGCTATTTTTGAAAGTATACTATAAGTTTCTCCAAGCTGAATATCTAATGATTTTTCAATTGAATGATTATCTAAATGTTTGGCATAATCTGGGAAACCTCTAAGATAGTTTGTAATTTCTTTGTAATCATCAGCTTCAATAATTTCAGAAAAGTGCTTTTCATCAAATAATCTTCCTTTTCTTGCTCTCACCTTAGCATTTGGAAGGAGGTAAGGATAAATATCCAATATTGGTCTACTTACAATAATAACTACAACAGCACCAATAATAAGAAGCACAACAACTATTATTGCAAGAAATGCTTCATTTGAAATCCCGAAAGAAGTTAATATTGTAGTTAATTCATCAGCCATTATCAATCTCCTCTAATTAAATAATATTTTAGCTACCTCAAAACGTAAGATTTTTTTATATCTTAACAGACGAGCTTCAATAGTATTATTAACCTCAATTTCCCCAGTTTTAGTTTTTAAAATAACTCCACCAATTGTAGTAATTGGCTCACCAAACTCAAAAGTAGTATCTTTTCCACTTTTGCTTTTAACATCAGTAGCTATACCACCAAGAAGGTTTTCAATCTTAGATTTATCTTCTGTTTTAGCATGAATTATTATATCTCCACCATTTATTTCAATAGCTGCTTCTTTAACAATTTTAACTAAAGAATCCACATACTTTTTATCAGAGCTTGAGGTAACTTTCTTTAATTCTTCAGTTGCTTTGTTAAAAGATTCTTCAATTACCTTTTCTCTCGTTTCTAACTCTAATCTTCTTGCATTCATTTTAGCCTCAGATATTATTTGCTGATGTCTCATTATAGACTGTTTATTAGCATCATCTATAATTTTCTTTTTTTCCAATTCAAGAGTTTTAGATTCTTTTTCTTCAAAAGATTTAATCTCTAATTCTGCTTCTTGGATAATTTGATCAGCTTTTATCTGAGCTTCAGAGAGAATATTAGAAACTATTTTATCTGCTCCAGAGCTCATAAATAGACCTCCTAACCTAAGATTCCGCCAAATACCATGAGCAATATGGCAATCAAGAAACCATAAATAGCTTGAGTTTCAGGCAAAGCCGTGAAAATAATACCACGAGCAAACATATCATTATCTTCAACAACAGCACCAACAGATGAAGCAGCAGCAATACCTTGACCCATACCAGAACCAAGTCCAGCAAAACCAATAGAAGCTCCAACACCAATAGCTACAAGCCCAGATGTTATAGGGAGACCTTCTCCTCCACCTAAAAGTCCTGAAAATACTAATAATAATATAGCAATCAAGAAACCATAAATAGCTTGAGTTTCAGGCAAAGCCGTGAAAATAATACCACGAGCAAACATATCATTATCTTCAGCTACAGCACCAACACTTCCTGCGGCCGCTATACCTTGTCCTAAACCTGAACCTAAACCTGCAAAACCAATAGCTACTCCAGCACCAATAGCTGCTAAAGCAGTTCCTAAAGCAATCTCTACCATTTTTATTCTCCTTTATTTTTTATTACAATTAATTTATATATTCAATTTAAATTCAAACTTTTTCTTTATTTAATGTCTTAATTTAATTATTTAATGTCTTAATTTAATATCAAAATTATCTTTTTAATTTTGTAAGTATTCTACTTGCACTAAATGGACTAAATTTATTTTTGCCTCCTAAGAAAAATTGAGCAAAAAATTCAACATAGTGCAAACGCAATGCATTAATGAAAGCTCCTAATACTTGGAAAAGGAAATTTACAATGTGACCTGCAATGAAAACAAATATTGCAATGATCAATGAAAGATATGGGACTGGCAACATTGTATCAACCATTTGTGCTATGATATTAACTGTCATGGCTATGCCACCTGTTGCCAAACATAGTGCCAAAAGACGAGCATACGATAAGATATTACCCAACCATGAAAATATATCCATTAATCCATATATTCCATTACAATAAATCAATATAACAAGTGTTGCTATTAATAAAACTGCACCAATATATTGACCTATAACAAGAGATGGTATAACCATACCAGCAACTAAAAAAGCAATTCCAGCTTCAAAAATAAGCCAAACAATCTGTGAGCCTAATGCTTCTTTTTTCTCCCCATATCTAAAATTGTTAATAATACCAAGTATAAAACCTATAGTAGTATAAACAAGACCTATAGCAATAGCTACTATAAGGATATTTTCAGGATGTTTAAATGCATCAAACTCTGCAACCACAGTTGGGAGGTTTATATCAAAGAATCTGTGGAAGAAATCTCCTAACAATCCATTGGTTATAAGACCTAAAACTATCGTCCACAAGCCACATGCAATGATTATATTACCAAATTTGCCCATAGTTTCATTAACTTTACCCATTCCTTTAATTAGTACAATACCTAATATTACTAACATTAATCCATAAAAAGAATCCGTTAGGCAGTAACCAAAGAAAAATGGAAACATTATAAAAACAAGAACACTTGGATCAATCTCCCCATATTTAACTGGAGAATACATATCAACAAGAAATTCATATGGCTTAACAATTTTTGGGTTATTATGAAGGATCGGAGTTTCAGAATCATCTTCACCAATATTTTCAATTTCGACAACATTATGCCCTTCAGTAGATAATTCAACTAAATTTTTAACTTTATCTACATCTTTAAGAGGAAGCCACGCCTCAAGCATTACAGTTTTATTAGTTTCTCCAAATGTGGAAAAAACTTCATTTCTTTCTTTCTCTATTTCAAGTTGCTCTTTAAGAACAAGAACATCATCATCATATTTTTCAGCTACTTCTTTAAGGTTTAAAGATAATTGAGACTTTTCTTTTTCTAAAGACTTTAATTCTGAATTGGCTGAATTAATAATATCATTTGGCTTACCACTTATATTATCAGTTTCAAATTTTTCAAAATCAAAGGTTCTAATTAAAGAATATAATTCATCTTTAAATTCACTTAAAGTTACTAATACAATAATTTTCTTTAATTTGTCTTCATCAGGAGTATCAAAAATTAAGAATTTGTCGGTTATTTTAGCCGATTCTTTCTTAAAATTATCTACTGATTCAGTATTAATTCTACCAACAATAGTAAAGGTATATTTAGTTTCATTTAAAAGACTTAAATCAATATCTAAATCTTTTAATTTAGTTGCTAAAAGCTTATTTGATTTAAGTTCACTCTTTTTATTGTCAATAGAATTTAATTGATCTTCAATGACTTTAGTTTTAGATTCAACTTCATTTAAAAGAGATTCAGCCTTATTAACAAGTATTTCACCACTAATAGCTTCAACTTCAGTCTTTTTAGGTATATTTGGACTTATAAAGGACTTTATCATGTCTTTAATACCAACATCACCAGATGATGCATCACCTAAAAGTTCTGATAGTCCACTACATTTCATTAAAAGTGAAGAAATTCTACCTGTCAAAGCTGTAACCTTAGAAGGATTTAAAAGTTCAGCCCAATGAGGATCTTGCTGAATGTATTCTGATATATCATTTATCTGAACAATACCCTCTTCATGTAATGAATTTACAATAGGAGTAGAGTATTTATTTAAAGTTAACACTTTAATTTTACACATTCTCGCTGTCTGAAACATTATTTCACACTATAAAATATTTTCTACAATAAAGGATGAAGCTTCATCTACCTTAGCCATAGATGCACTTTTAACAGATTTAACTTGAGTATCTGCATTAGCAATGATAGTTTTAGCTTCTTCCTTAGCTTTTGCCTCTGTATTAGAAATAATACTTTTAGCTTCTTCTTTAGCCGATTTTTTAGCTTCTTCCAACATTTCATTGGATTTTATCTTAGATTCTTCTATTAACTTTACATATTCATTTTTAGAATCTTCAATAAGCTGATCAGCATCAAATTCAGTTTTTCTTATCACTTCGATAGCATCTGAAATTGCTGTCATAATTAATCACCATCAATATAAAAAAATTCTATAAAGTATCATATATAACTTTTACTTATTATTAAATATATGCGATGCTGTCAACTTAAGAATTTTTGATTGAAATTTCTATTAAAATCTTGTTTATACAAGTTCCAATTTTAATTTCAATCCAATTTTAAAAAATAATTTTCTTAAGTTGACAGCATTGATTGTTATGAAAATTTGAACTTTTGTGAAGTTTTTTTAAAATTTTCTTATTATTTATAAATCTTTTATTCTTATTATTTATATACTTGTTTATATTTTATTATTTTTTTTATTATTTTTTTTATGTTTATACTCTATTTTAAAAATTTTAATATTTAATTTTAAAAAAAAGTTATTTCTTAAGGACATTATCAAAATCTCTATATTTTATTTTAATTAATCACTTATTTTTAAATATCTTATTTTTAAATATCTTATTTTTAAATATCTTATTTTTAAATATCTTATTTTTAAATATCTTATTTTTAAATATCTTATTTTTAAATATCTTATTTTTAAAT
>JAITPS010000072.1 GCA_031289325.1 Candidatus Methanovirga meridionalis | reverse complement strand
TTTTAAATAATAATTTTTATTCTTTTATTGTTGAAAATTTATTTTCAACTTAGGAGAATTTATTCACCTGTTTAAAAATAATAATTATAATTTTTTTAATTAAAAATTTAATACTTATGCTGTAATTTAAAAAATCTCATTATTGAACTTGTTCAATTAGAAAAACAAAGTTTTTCTGTACTTAAAAACATTATTCCATACACTATATTTAAAAGTTAAAATCATTAGTTTAAATCCAGATTTTAATTGGTTTTTATATGGGTTTAGAAGATTTTTTTTCATCTTAAAACAACTTTTAAAGACTTAATATTAGAAAATAAGTGTTATTAAATACTTATAGAATTATGGATTATCTTCTTAAATATGTCTTCTGCACATGTATTATATGTGTGGTATTTTTTGGTCATAACAATTATTAATACCACACATTTTATTAATATTTCCCTGTTATAATAATTGTTATTAAAGTACTGTTTTTAATATAACATTGTACATTAACCATGTTTTTTTATTAGACTTTTTTTTACTTATTCTGTGTTTATTGAGCTTATTATTCCTTGAGAAAGATAGTAAATGATTCAATTTTTAAAATTGTTTTAATTGTATTTTGTTTAATTTAAAGCTTTTAAATTTATTATTTAATTATCAATACAAAAAATACAAAACATTTATATATGATACAGTACTAATAATTATTTGGTCATCATAAAAATTTTGAACTAATATTTGGTGGTCAAAATTTTGAAAATATTTCTAAAAAACTTTAGATTATTAGAAACTCTCATAAACCTCTAAAAGGATGTTGCACAATTATTTTAACCAAAACTTAATTCATGTTTAAATCCTATATTTAAAGGAATAAGAAATTATAAACTATTTAATTTAAAATTTGAATAATTTAAAATTTGAATAATTTAATTGCACAACAGTTGCTGTAAATATTATCACCAAATAATTAAAGATTAATTGTTAGGAATGAGAAATCATGTTTTTATCAACAAGTAAGTGTACGGGAATTGGGGAATGTATTAAAAAATGTCCTACTGAAGCTATTCGTTTGATTGATGGGAAAAGTTTTGGTTGCATTAGTTGTGGGACTTGTTTTGATGCATGTCCAAATTCTGCAATATTTAAAAACAGATACGATGGATATGTGGTTGATAAAGCAAAATGTAATGGGTGTGGATTTTGTGAATTTTCATGTCCAGTGAGCAGTATTCATATTGAAAATGGTAAAACTAAAGGGATTTGTGCAAGATGTGGTGTTTGTAGTGAAGTATGTCCAGAAAATGCAAGAATAGACGGATTTGATTTACGTGGAGATAAACAAAATGAATACTTAAACTCACTTAATTTAGCAAATTTTATTACAGCAAGTAATAATAATAAAATATCTAAAACTTCAAATAAAAAAGAGGTTGTAAGAAATTCAGTTATCACTGATACGGATAACTGTATTTTCTGTGGAAGATGTGAATATTACTGTCCAACTAATGCAATTAGAGTAAGAACTTACCAAAAGGATTGTGTTAAATGTAGAATATGTGAGGATCTATGTCCAGTGAATGCAATCAATGAAGGAAACATTGATCATGAGAAATGTGTTTTATGTTTAAACTGCTATAAAAGTTGCCCTCAAGATGCGATTTCAGTAGAAAACTTTGAAGTTAATATCAACAAATCAGAGAAAGAAAATGAAGGTACAATTGTATCCTGTCTTAACTGTGGATTATGTAGTGAAAACTGTGAGAATGAGTCTTTAATAAAAATAAATGGGAAGATGAGATTTGATCCAAGTATCTCTAATGATTCATTTGAAAAAATTATTGAAAATTGTCCAGTTAATACCTTATCAGAATCTTTCATTGCTAAATTAGATGGATACTGTGTTTCATGTGGTAACTGTGTAAAAGTTTGTGATGTTCAACAAGCTCGAAGCTTTAAAAATGTTAGTTGGGACGGTTCAGTTTCTGATGATTGTATAAGTTGTGGAACATGTGAAGAACTATGTCCAGAAAAAGCAATTACACTAAAAAGAGGTAAAGTGTTAGTTGATTTAGATAAATGTATTTTATGTGAAACCTGTGGAATAAACTGTCCAAAAGATGCCATTCCAAAATCAACAATGTTTAAAAAGATAGTTGAAAATGGGTTTAATCTTACTGATAATAGACTATGTATAAACTGCAAAATATGTTACAATATTTGTCCAGAAGATGCAATAATTGATGATGGAGATAAAATTAGTGTTGATTTAGATAAATGTGTCTTTTGTGGTGCCTGTTACAATAATTGTCCAGCGAAAGCTTTTATATTTGAAAGAGAGTTCATAAAGGAGTACTAATCAGGTGTTAATATGAAAAATCTAATTAGAATAATCTTAGAAGGAGCCTATGGAAATTTCAAAAAAATATTTTTCAAATCTGATAGACTAACGGATATGAATTTAAGAGCAGATATTTTAGGATCTAATGTTAAACCAACTGATAAAGTTGCAAATACAGCATGTATTGGTTGTGGTGGCTGTGCAAATGTTTGTCCTACTAATGCAATATCAATGACAAACTTAGATAAAAGTGAAAAGCTAATGGATAATTGGATTAAAACTCAAATTCCAAAATTAAATAGTGAAAAGTGTGTATTCTGTTATTATTGTCATGATTTTTGCCCAATTTATGCTTTATTTGGAGAAAAATCCACAATACATCCCAATGATGTTGGTGAAGTGAGTTTAAAATTAAATGAACTTATGGATCAGCCCGTGAAAATATCTGAAGATAAAATAAAATTCATTGCTCAATTTCTATCTAATAAAAATGTTATTAAGAACAATAAAAGTATTTCTAAATTTCTAACTGTTAAAGCTAATACTAATAACATTAAAAATAATGCTGATAAAGAGATTAGTACTGATAAAGAAATTAATGCTGATAAAGAGAATATTATTGATAAAGAGAATATTATTGATAAAAATAGTGATATCAATTAAAATAGTATAAAATATAGTGAAAAATAAATCTATAATAAATTTAATGATAAATTTAATGATAAATTCCATGATATTTAACAATGAAGTGATTAAATGAGTCTTAAATCATATTCGCGAGGAAAAGCCATACACTTAATGTTAGTGTATACTGGAGGATGTAATGGTTGTGATATAGAGATTGTCAATTGTGTTCTTTCTCCTAAATTTGACTGTGAACAATACAATGTATTTTTAACTTGGAATCCTCGTGAGGCAGATGTTTTAGTTGTGACTGGTCCTGTCACATATTTCAATAAAGAACCTTTAAAGAAAATATATGAAGCTATTCCAAATCCGAAAATGGTTATAGCTGCAGGTTCATGTGCTTTAATGGGAGGAGTTTATAAAAATATTCATGGAGATATTCCTTCTGAAGAGATTTGTGGCCCTGTCGAAAATATAATACCCGTAGATGCTAAAGTTCCAGGCTGTGCAGTAAGACCACAAGATATTTTAGCTGGTGTTGTATCTGCTTTACCAAAATTACTAAATGCAGATTAAAATACTAATTAAAATATAATTTATAGTGGTTTTGATAAAGTTATTAATAAACAACTTTTTTTAAAAATTAAATATTATTAAAAAATATTAATTTAAAATTTATTTATATTATTTAAAATTATTTTATATTTATTTATATTATTTAAAATTTATTTATATTATTTAAAATTATTTTATATTTATTTATATTATTTAAAATTTAATTATATTATTTAAAATTATTTTATATTTATTTATATTAATTAAAATTTAAAATTATGGAATTTTATAAACTAATATTTAAAATTAAATAATTTAATGAAAAAATTTATTATTCAAAATTTAAGAACTTTTTCATGATGACTATAAATTCATTAGGAATATAAATTAAAAATATAATTTAAAGTTAAAATATTGTTAAATTTAAAGTTAAAATATTAATTATATATTAATAATAATTAGCATTAATAATAATTAATATTAATAATAATTCTTTTGCACGAGAAAATATGGAATTATTGCACAAAAAAACTAAACAATTTAGTATTTATAAAAATCATGCTTAATGCTTATTAGGTGTTTAAATGAGTGAAGAGAATAACTTTAAGACAATAGAAACTGAAGTTTCTTTGGGAACCGTCCATCCTGCAGCATTAGAACCTTATAGACTTCGACTTTTTGTTGAGGATGAAATTATAAGAGATGCTGAAATAACCGTTGGTGTTAATCATAGAGGGATAGAAAGGATTATGGAAGGACTTCCTGTTGAAAAAGCTAATGCTCTTACTGAGAAGATTTGTGGAATATGTTCTAATGCCCATATGTGGAATTCGGTTTTAACAGCTGAAAAAGGTCTTGAGATTGATGTTCCTCCACGAGCTAACTACATACGTGTTATAATGGAAGAATTAGAAAGATTGCATAGTCATCTTCTATATCTTGGACATGGAAGTGAAGTTTTAGCTCATGAAACATTTTCAATGAGAGCATTTTCAATTAGGGAAACTGTAATGGAACTTTTAAGAATGATTGGTGGTAATAGAGTTCAGTATGGTGTTTCTATAATTGGTGGAGTTAGACCAAGATGTGAATTAGATGAAAATAGAATTCAAAAGATTGTTGAGGGAATGGATTTTATTGAAACAAAAGTAGCTGAATTTGCTGATCGTTTTGTTAGTGATCCCATTGTTATGAATAGAATCACTGGAGTAGGAAAAATATCTCAAAAAGATGCATTAAGGTTAGAGGTTACTGGTCCAACTTTAAGAGCTACTGGAATAAGTCAAGATCTTAGAACCACTATGAAGGAATATGAAGACTTTGATATTAATGTAATAACTTTATCAGATGGGGATGTTAAGGATAATATCCTTTTAAGGGTTTTAGAAATACCTGAAACTATTAATATTATTAGGCAGGCTATTAAAAATTTACCAGATGGTTCCATTGTAAATAGGTCTTGGGATATTTTTGATACTAATACCATTCATAATTATATTGAGGTTCCACGAGGAAGACTATATCATTCATATAGATTAGAGGATGGTAGAGTAAGAGGGGCTGTAATAAGAACTCCATCAATGTCCAATATTGGTGCTATGCAACTTGCATGTATTGGTAATCATATAACTGATGCACAATTATGTATTGTTCAATGTGATCCATGTTTTACCTGTACTGATAGAGCTATTGAAATTATGGATTACAATAAATAAATGATTAAAAATAACAGTAGGGATGAAGATGATATCAACAGAAATTTTATATCCAATTTTAGTTGTAATAGCTACTCTTATAATAGCTTGTATTATAGGTTCAATAATTCCAGGATTTGAAAGAAAATATGTTCATGCAAGAATTCAGCAGAGAATTGGACCTTCAGTTATAAGTCCAGGAATGATGGCTCCAATTAAGTTTTTATTTAAAGAAAACATTAAACCAAATTCCACAGTTCCAGGACTGTATAAAGCATTGCCAATAATATGTTTTGTAGTGATATTTTTAATATTATTATTTTTAATACCTCAAACATATACAATAACTGCATTGGCAAGTGTAATAGCTATTATAGGATTTCTAAAAGTTGAAGAAATATGTTATGTTTTAATGGGGGCTCTTTCAAAATCTATAATGTCTCTTCCAATGCCTTTTCCAGATTTAATAAAAGGAGGACTTCATTTAGACAGTCAAAGATCATATATTGAAGATATTAGTTCAAAAAGAGCATTTAGATTAATATCATTTGGTTCTTTTCCACTTTACCTATCTTTATTTGTGCCTGTATCTATTGTAGGAAGTGTTTATCTTAAAGATATTGTAAATTATCAAGCTATTCATGGTCCAATACTATTTACAACAGCTGGAATCCTTGGATTTATAGTTTTCTTTATAGGTTATATGATTATAATGAATGAATACCCATTTGCAATATTAAAAGCAAAAGCTGATGTTATTGAAGGACCATACATGGAATATGCATCCAAATATAGGGCTATAGTATACTTCACTCGAGGATTTTTAATATTTACTATGAGTATGATATTTTCAGTTTTATTCATAGGTCTTCCACCAGATATATACTCATGGAAGATTTTAATTAATATAGCCATTGCATTCATATTCCCTTTAATTATGGGAATAATAAGTGCATTTTCACCAGTATTTACCAATAAACAGCTATATCCAACTGTTATTGGAACATCATTGCTTGGAGTGTTAGCTATTATATTAAGTTTATTATGATTATTGTTTAAAGGTGATTATTTGAAATTTGTAGTTAGAGCTCAACATCTTGTAAGTCTTGGAGGTTACATTGTAGAGTGTAATTTTCCATACAGAAACATCATCGTTGTAAATGAAACAACAGAACCAGTTAAAGTTGAAGTCCCAGTTTTTAAAGAAGATTGGATTGAAGAACATAGAGCTTTAGGTCTAAAAGTAATCCCTGTTACTAACGAAGACAGTTTCTTAACCTTATTTAAAAAAGCTAAATCAGAGTTAGAAAAGATTAACGATAAAAAATAATATTAAATAAAACAGCAATGTAAAAAAAGAATGGAAATTTAAAATATAGGATTTGGTTTTTAGGCAGAAAAAACTTAGATCATATAAATGTCATCAAATTTTTAGCCTATTTTCTTAATTTTAAAAATTTCAATTAGAAAAATGAAATATATTATCATGAAAAATGTTGAATAAATACTTAAAAGTCAATTTAAGGATTAAATTATGGTTACTATGGTAAAGTTTTTAAATTTTGAACACTGAATTTTTTTATTAAATTATAGTCATTTTGGAAAAGTTCTTAAATTTTGAATGATAAATTTTTTTATTAAATTATTTAATTTTAGATATTAATTTATAAAAATCTATAATTTTAAATAATACAACTAATTTTAAATAATACAACTAATTTTAAATAAATGTATTTTAATAATACTCATTTTTAAAAAAATTATTTATTAAAAACTTTATCGAATCTACTATATTTAATTTCAAATATTATTTTATAAAAATCTATAATTTTAAATTTTAAATAATATAAATCTATTTAAATAACATAAATCTATTTTAATTAATATAAATAATTTTAATTTAATATCTTTTAATAATATTTGTTTTTAAAAAAATTATTTATTAAAAACTTTATCGAATCTACTATATTTAATTTCAAATATTATTTTATAAAATTTTATAATTTTAAATTTTAATTAATATAAATCTATTTTAATTAATATAAATAAATATAAAATAATTTTAAATAATATAAATAAATTTTAAATTAATATCTTTTAATAATATTTGTTTTTAAAAAAAATTATTTTATTAAGAACTTTATCGAATCTACTATATTTAATTTCAAATATTATTTTATAAAAATCTATAATTTTAAATTTTAAATAATATAAATCTATTTAATTAATATAAATCTATTTTAATTAATATAAATAAA
This sequence comes from Candidatus Methanovirga meridionalis, assembly GCA_031289325.1. Taxonomy (GTDB): domain Archaea; phylum Methanobacteriota; class Methanobacteria; order Methanobacteriales; family Methanobacteriaceae; genus Methanovirga; species Methanovirga meridionalis. The sequence continues at coordinate 2,291 of JAITPS010000072.1, read as the reverse complement.
TATAAAATAATTTTAAATAATATAAATAAATTTTAAATTAATATCTTTTAATAATATTTGTTTTTAAAAAAATTATTTTATTAAGAATTTTATCAAAACTATTATTATTATTATTATTATTATTATTTAATGTAAAAGTGTGTATAAAATGTATGATTATCAATTAAATTGAATTAAAAATATTTAAATACTGATATGATTATATTTATTATTTTTTGTAAGATATAAATGATTTAAGGAAGGAATAATTTTCAGCTTGGTAGCAGTGCGATAATAAACTAATAAAACAAATTTTTGAGTTAAAACAAATTTTGAAAGATTAATTCTCTAAACTTTCAAGATTCTTAAATCATCAAATCAACCATTATTTTTAGTTTAAATTATTATATGTGTTTTTAGTTGTTTTTTCATTGAATTCTGGTGTTAGATCTTTTGCTGGTATTATTTTGTCACTTAATATGATGTTAGCTTTAATGTCCATTATTACAGATTTAGCTTTTTTTTCAGCATTGACTGTTGGGAACTGCTCATCTATTCCAATCACTCCACTTAATTCATCTTTATCGTACTTTAAAACTTCTTTTTCCAGTTTTTTAAGAGTAGATCAGTTTCTCTATAAAAATTCAAAATAGTTTGTCTTGATGGATTAACACCATAATTATTCTTTATCTGTTCTGATACTTTTTCCAAAGATTTATAAACCAATTAAAGCTTGTTTATAAGGTTCATTTCTAATTTCTACTTCATAATTACAATATTTTGGAACAATATGATCAATATTTGTAACGCCCTTATAATTACATCCCTTATTTGAGCATTTATATCTTTGTATGTGAACTAAATTAATTTTATTAATTCATCTTTTACTATGTGAATTCATATGTAATTTATGCCAACATTCAGAACATATTAAATTTTCATCATCCCAATAAACAATTTTAGTTATTTCTTCAATGAGTTTTCCTAATGTGTAAACTAAAGAGAATGGCACGGTGGGTTTAGCGAATAAAGTATTATCTTCAACATTTACCATATATTTAAATATATCTTCTGCACATACATTATCATGTGGTATTTTTTTGTTCTTGTTCATAACAATTATTAATACCACACATTTTATTAATATTTTTCTGTTATAACAATTGTTATTAATAAATTATAACAATTGTTATTAATATATTATAACAATTGTTATCACACAAATTTTTGACAGAGCCATGAGAGAGGGGAATTGTTTCAAATTAAGCAAATTAATAATCCATTATTTTAACTAATTCCTTTTAACTATTATTTACTTAAATAAAGAATAATTAATAATATTTCATCATGGCTTTAAAGGCGAAGTCTTTATATACTATGAAAGTTAAGTATATATTGTATGAAAATATTTTTCATGCACTTAATTGTTACATAAGAATCAAGAAATAATTTTTTTTATTGTGCAATCAATTATTTTAATATACATATAATATAAAAAAAGTAGGTGAATTATAAAATGAATAAAATTCAAAAAATAGGTGTGATATCTCTTTTATTAGCTATTGCGAGTATTGGTTTCATTACAGCTGATAGCGAGTATAATGTTGTTATCTCTCCTGAAAACCCAACTGTTGATAACGGGTATAATGTTGTTATCTCTCCTGAAAACCCAACTGTTTTTAATGCAATTAATGTAACAGCTCAATTGGGTTTTGAAAATGCAAATGAAAGTGCAACTATTAATATAGTCGACCCTTATGGTAATAGTACAATTATTAATGCTGCTACTAATGAAAATGGTGAGTTCATCATATCTTTCATTCCTGAGTATGTAGGAAACTATAATATTACTACAACTGTTGGTAATTGGAGTCAAACTCAAGAAATTACAGTTAGTGATAGACCAAACATTTCATTAAATCTTATTAATTTCGCAGATCCAGTGAAAGGCGATAATATTAATGTTGTTGCTGAAGCTAATGATACTGTATATCCTGGTGATTATGTGAATTTTACAGTAACTGATCCTAATGGAATTGTAAGTAGTCAATCTGTTACTTTTGATGGTAATGTTGCTTCTTTCGATATTTCTAATGCAACTACAGGTAATTATAGTGTGAGTGCAGTTGCTTATGATAGTGATGATGAACCAATTAGTGATGTTGCTAATAAAATAATATATGTTGCTGATACTCCTCAGAGATCTTATGATTTAACTCTTAGTTATGCTCCTGAAAGTCCATTGAACGGCGATGATGTTATTGTTACTGCTAAAGCTAATGATACTGTAAATCCTGGTGATCATGTGTTCT
>JAITPS010000256.1 GCA_031289325.1 Candidatus Methanovirga meridionalis | reverse complement strand
TGCAACGTGCATTAGAATTAGTTAAAAATGGTGGTGTTATTAAATTATTAAGTAATATTATTGTTCCTGAGAAAATTGTGGTTGATAAAGATGTAAGGATTGGTGGATTTGACATGCCTCAGGTTATTGGCACTCTTCCAGGTGTTGAACCTGTAGTTGATCCTTTTAATATTTCATGGGGTGGTGATGCTGAGAATGATTTTCATTACTTGGATGGTAATTTAAGTACTGGACTTGTGGATATTGCTCCAGAACATAATGTGGAAATCAGAAATATTGGATTTATTAATGCGGAAGATGAGAATGGATCAGCAATAGCTAACTATCAATCTAATTTAACAGTATATAATTGTAATTTCATTAATAATCATGCTACTGGATTAGGAGCAGCTATTTTAAGTATAGGTAATTATGATATAAATAATGAAAGTAAGAATAAGAAGAATAATGAATACAAGGTGGATATTAGTAATTCATATTTCACTAATAATACAGCTCCTCAAGGCAGTGCAATAACTAATTTATTCTCTGATCTCTATATGCATGAGTCACTCTTGTATGATAATAATAGTATGAGTCATAATTCAAGTATGATATTTGGTATGGCTCAAGTTTTAAATATTTCAGATACCGTTGTTTTACCTTCTGATGCAGATTTAAAGGATATTAAATCCAATAAGATATATCCTGCAATTGACTTAACAACCATACATCTTAATAATAATAGTGCTACAACAACCATACTTGGTTGGGTTAGACCTACAAAAGAAGATGTTAACAAAGGTTATAGAAAAGGAAGTGTTAACTTTTCATTCGCTGATAATTATCGTTTGAAAGATGTGCAGATTCCAGTTAAACATTTAAAAGATGAAGATATTGATAAAGTAGTGCAAATCCCAATGCTTTTCGAATCATCTGTCGATTTTTCAGACATCACTTCGCAATATAGTTCAAATGCCCCAAAGCCACGATGGGCTGTCGTTATTATAGAAACGGGTAAACTTACAACTGAGGCTATAAATTTATTATTTAATTATTTAAGTGGACCTGGATTTTCAATCCATCAGGTTCCATTTACTAAAGCAGAACTTGAAGGTAGTGAACGTTATGAAGAGTTTAAGAAAGTACTTGAAGATGCGGGTGGTGTGTTTCCTGCTGCTGGTATTGCAGGATTTTTGGAAGAATATGGGAAGGGTATAGGTATTACACTTGTTGTAGCAGGAGTTCTATCAATACTTTTTAGTCTGTTGTTCGCTCCTCGTTATGATGTAGATGTTAATGAGGGTGTTGAGGTTTCAATTAATGGTAAAACATATAGGAATGGGGATGATGATCCTATTACTGCTTTTGTTGGTGATACTCTTCATATGAAATTTAATATCACAAGAGATGGTGTTAATCCTGTAATTCCTGGTGAGGATGATGGTACTCCAATTCGAGATGGTGAATATTCTTTTGAAATATGTGAAGATGATGATGAGAGTAATAGTGATGAGGTTAAAGTGTCTTTTAAGGATGGTGTAGGTGAATTGGATTATAAAATACCTCATACATTCACAAAAGATTTGAAAATTAAATTTAAAGGTCAAGATCATGATTTCACAGTGAATAGTGTGAAATATGAGTATTCTGATGAAACTGTTTTAATGAATGCTAATTTTGTTGATGATCATGTGGGTGTATTTATAGATGAGGTTAATTATGATAATAGTACTGCATATATTGGTGATAATCAAACAATAAGATTCAAAGTAAATGATCATAAAACTCCTTTTTATCCTAAATTTATTAAGGATGGTGTTTATGATGTTCGTGTTGGTGATAAGGACTTAAAGATGGAGTTTAAGGATGGTTGGGGTGAATATAATTATATTGTTGATAAGCCAACAACTAATTTAAAAATATTGTTTAAAAATAATTTCTATTTTGATGATAGTGTTAATTGTACTCGAAGATATGATCAAGTTGATAGGGATCTTGTTGTGGATTGGAAGAAGTGTAGTAATTTAAGTATTGATAATGTTACTCTTAGCAGTCCACATAAGGAGGTTTATGTTGGTGATACTGTTAATGTATCTTTCCATGTTGTTAATAATGATATGAATAATAGTAGTATTAGTGATGGTAGGTATAATGTTAGTGTTGGTGGTAGTGATTTATCTTTAGATTTCGTGGATGGTTGGGCTAATTATCTTTATAAAGTGAATCAACCTACTAATAATTTAGCTATTGTTTTTAAGGAGAATTTGGAGGCTAATGATACTCAATCAGTTTATTTATCTGTTAATAAGACTGTAAGTAATGTTAATTGGATTGATCGTCCTTTTAAGAACACTCAGTTGAATATTTTAAATGGAGATAACATTAGTTTGGATGATAATGGTGGTGTTTTGTTAAGGTTTAATGTGAGTACTGAGGAGGGTAAGTCTGTGCGTGATGGTGTTTATCGTGTGGATGTTTTTTATTTTGTTGATTCCAGTAGTTCTTCTATTTCTTATTTTGATGTTTCTTTTAGGGATGGTGTGGGTGAGTGTTATTATGTTCCTAATGTGGGTGTTGATGTTAGGTTGATGATTACTTTTGAAAGAGTTCCAGGGATTTATAGTTCTTCTTCAAGTGGTGGTGTTTCTTTGAATGTTCCTTCATTTTTGAATTTTGTTAATGGTTATAGTTTTGGTGGATGGGGGTCTAAGTTGTCTAAAAAGAATATGTTTCTTTAGATACAGGGGGGTGTTGTGCGTTTATTTTTAATTGTAGTATATAAAAAAATATACCACAAAACTCTTTACATTCTCATTATAGTGTATGAAATAATCTTTTTAAGTACAAAAAATCAAAGATTTGTTATCGAAGATAACTTAGGGAAATTTAAGATTTCCAGTTTCTAATTGAATAAGTTCAATAATGAAGTTTTTAAAAATGAAATATTATTATTAAATTTTTAATTAAAAAAATTATAGTTGTTATTTTTAAACAGGTGAATAAATTCTCCTAAGTTGAAAATAAATTTTCAACAATAAAGAAGTAAAAATTATTATTTAAAAAATTAACTTAATATTTATTTGAAATTCCTAAAAACGGAGAATTCATTCTCTTAAGTTGAAAATAAATTTTCATGAGTAATATATTTAAAAATAATGATTAATTACAAACGTTTTTGCATCAATATAATTAAAAAAATATACAATTTAATATAAATAATTTACAATTAAATTTATTATATTATAAAGCTTATTATATTATAAAACATTAAAAATAATATTATAAATTTAAAATAATTATTATAAACTTCGATTTTCCTAAGTTGTTTATAATTTTATTCATTGAAATTTTTTATTTCAATTAGAAAAACGAAATTTTTCTTTATTTAAGAGTTAAAAATTCTATATAAGTAAAAAAATAAGTTATTATATAAATTAAGTTGAAAATAAATAAATTTACATTGTTGTTACAAGTAATAAAGAGTTTAAATCAAGAAAAATTTTTGAATTGATTAAAATGATTTTTTTAATTAAAATTATTTTAAATTATTTTATTAAGATTATAAATAAATATAAATGTTTAATTTTTAAATTAAATAATTTATAATCTTTTATTATCTTAAATATAGGATTTAAACATGAATGAAATTTTTGGTTAAAGTAATTGTGCAACAGTCGCCTATATAAATTAGTGAACATTATAAGTAATTAGTGAACATTATAAGTTGAGATTTTATGGATTTAAAAAAAAGATTATCCTTGGGATTAGCTGATTTTGAGGATATAATAACTAAAAATAAGATTTATGTTGATAAAACCGATTTAATTGGGAAAATAATTGATTTAGAGAGAAAATACTATTTTTTATCAAGACCAAGAAGGTTTGGTAAATCATTGCTTATAAGCACATTTAAAAATCTTTTTGAAGGCAAAAAAATATTATTTAAAGATACTTATATCTATGATAATTGGGAGTGGGATGAAACATACTCCGTTATAAGATTAGACTTAAGTATTCCTAAATCAGAAAATAAAGAAAGATTTGAAAGATCATTAAATAATTATATGGATTCCATAGCTAAATATGAATTTGGAATTAAGCTTAAATCAGAATTTGCTAATGATAAATTAAAA
>JAITPS010000248.1 GCA_031289325.1 Candidatus Methanovirga meridionalis | reverse complement strand
AATCATTTAATTTCAATTACTAATCATTTAATTTCAATTACTAATCATTTAATTTTAATTATTAATCATTTAATTTCAATTACTAATCATTTAATTTCAATTACTAATCATTTAATTTCAATTTTAAAGTTTTTAAAATAATATAAAAATTTATTTGCAATAATAACTCTTATAATTTAAGATTTTAATTTTCTTTTATTATTTAAAATTGTACTTTATTTATAATAATATAAATGAGTTATATTACGGTGGTTTTGTTAAAGTTCTTAATAAATAACTTTTTTTAAAAATAAGTATTATTAAAAATAAGTATTATTAAAAGATATTAATTTAAAATTGTTTATATTAATTAAAATATATTAATATTAATTAAAATTTAAAATTATGGATTTTTATATATTAATATTTAAAATTAAATAATTTAATAAAAAAATAAAAAAATTTATACTTCAAAATTTAAAAAATTATTCATAATAACCATATAATAATGGCACTATAAAAAGAGGATGAAGTTCAAAATCCATAATTTGGGGGTTTAATAGAAAAAATTAGATCACAAAATTTAGATCATACACATGTCATTAAACTTTTTTGTTTTTAATTTTTCAATTGTAAAAATCCATCCTAATTTTGCACTACCAATTTAATTAACTAAATTCATTTCGTAATCAACAATTTATTATCTATTTATCTATTTATTTATTTAAATAGCTTTTAATTAGATTAATTGAAGTTTTTTTAATTTCATTTGCTCTTTCTAAAGTTTTTCCTTCTAAGGTTATTCTTATATAGTCTTCTGTTCCAGAAGGTCTTATTAAAACCCAACTATCATTAAATTCTACTCTAATTCCATCAAGAGTATTTATATTTTTTATATTAGTAAAAACATTCTTAATATCTTTTTTAAGACTTTTCATTACAAATATTTTTTCTTCTTTATTTGCTAAAACTTTTTCATGGATATTATGGTAGTTTGGTAATGCATCTAATAAATCAGACAATTTTCCTTCGTGAGATACTATTTCTGCAATTTTTAATCCAGAAAGTATTCCATCTGGACACATACAAAATTCTGGATGAATCCATGTTCCAGAAGGTTCTCCTCCAAAACTTGCATTTTCCATTATAATAGCTTCAGCAACTGAAACATCTCCTACTTTTGTATGTATAACTTTCCCACCAGCTGATTCAACTACATCATCTACACACATTCCAGCATCGAATGTTGTTATAATAGTGCCCTTTTTAGCATATTTTTTTGAGATGATGGATAGAAGTTTATCAAAGTCAGATACTCGCCCTTTATCATCTACAGCAATCATTCTATCTCCATCTCCATCATGTGCTATTCCAATGTCTGCATCTGTAGCAACAACAGCTTTTTTTAGATCTTGTAGGTTAGCTTCAGTTGGTTCTGGATTTCTGCCAGGGAAAAATCCATCTATTTGAGAGTTTAAAGTTATTACTTCACAACCTGCCTGTTTAAAAATCAAAGGGGATAAATATGATGCGGCTCCTGATGCTGGATCGATTACAACCTTTAATCCTGTTTTTATATTAACTATATTTAATAGTTTATTAATATAATCCTCTTGAATAATTTTGTTTTCATATATTTTTCCAATTCTATCCCATTTTAATTCTTGAAAATTTTTTGAGAAATAAATTTTTTCAATTTCTTTTTCTTTTCCTTGAGTGTATGCCATTCCATTTTTATCCCAAATTTTAATTCCATTGTAGGGGGAAGGATTATGTGATGCCGTTATCATTATTCCTGAATCTGCTTTAAGTTTATATGTAGCATATCCAGATAGTGGTGTTGGAACCATGCCTAATTTAATAACATTACATCCTCTTTCAATTAAACCCGCAGTGATACCATGTTCAAGAAGTTGGTTGCTGGTTCTGGTATCATAACCAACTATAACATTTCCCTCACCACCTAAGTATGTGGCTATAGCACGACCTATGTTTAAAGCGAATTCTCCATTTATCACATCTCCAATTTTAGCTCTAATACCTGAAGTTCCAAAAAGTTTTTCATGGGTCATTAATTCACCAATTTAATATAAATTTAGATATATTTTAAATATTTTTAAGCACCAAATTTATGGGTATTGTCTATTAAATCCATAAGAATGTTCATTAAATCAGAACCTTTAAGTCTTAAAAGCCCTCCTTTAACAGAATCAATTTCATTGAATCTTTTAACATCATCCACTCTTACACCTTCTCCATATATAAGAATAGGAACAGGATCTGCACTATGATCTTTAACAGTGATTGGAGTAGAGTGGTCAGCTGTTACAATTGTAACAATATCTTGAAGTTGTGATATCTTACTAAATACTACATCATCTATCTTTTCAATAAATTCCATTTTTTCTTTAGCATTACCATCATGACCTGACTCATCTGCTCCCTTAATATTGACTAATAGAAAGTCATGGTTGGTATTGTTTACAGTGTTAAGAATAGTATCTATAAAATTATCTAAGTTTGTATCTACACTGCCTGTTGAACCTTCAACTTCAATAATATCCATCCCAGCAAATCTTGCAATTCCCATTATAAGTCCAGTTTCAGCAATGCAAGCAGAATTTATCCCATACTTTTTATTAAGTTCTTCAACTTCAGGAACAAGACCAACACCACGTGGAATTATAATGTTAGCAGGGGGTTCATTATTCTTAATCCTATTTAAATTTAATGGATGATTTTTAAGAATTTTATAAGATTCCTTAATAATTTTATTTAATAAATCAGCAGTTTTTTCTGCATCAGGAGAATTACTTGTAGGATAAATTGTTTTAGGTGGTTTTCCTACAATTTTTGGGTCACCATCAGATATTTCATCTGATAGACCATCTCCTCTTAAAACTAGAACTGCTCTATGACCAGTTGATTCTTTAAATATTATTTCAATATCTTCATAACTTTCTATGGTCATTTTATTTAGTTTTTCAATGAGAGGTGATGTATCTTTCTTTATTCTTCCAGCTCTTCTATCCGTAACAATGAAATCATCATTAACAGTAGAAAAATTACATCTAAAAGCAACATCTCCAGCTTTAATATCTAATCCAACACCAGATGCTTCAAACGGACCTCTACCAGTATAAACAGTGTAAGGATCATAACCCAATATAGCTATATGGGCTGTGTCACTACCTGGACGAATACCAGGCGCTATAGAATCCATAATTCCATTAATTCCATTTTCAGCCATTTTATCCAAGTTTGGAGTTTTAGCTTTTTGCAATGGTGTTTGATTACTTAATTCTTCCACTGGACGATCTCCTAAACCATCAATTACTAATATCATGCCTTTCATTTAATCACCTAATATTTTAAATAATATATTTTAATAATAAAAGAATAAATAAATCTTAAATTATAATAATAAGATTAGTTTAAATTATAGATAAGAGAGTTATTATTGAAATCAATTGTTATCATTTGATTCATTTCTTTCTGCTTTATTTTCAGGATTTACTATTTTTTTACTAAAATCTTCTTTATTAAATAAATCTGCTATTGTACCAACAGAGCCTAAAATTCCAGAAAGTTCAGCTGGGAGGAATATTTTTGTTGAATTACCATCAGCTATTTTTTCAAGTGATTCTAAATATTTAATAGCTATTAACTCGTTCGTAGGATTACCTTTATGAATAGATTCGTAAATAGATAGGTTTGCTTTTGCTTCACCTTCTGCAGTGGCTATTTCTTTGTATTTATTAGCTTCTGCTACTTTTTTAATAGCTTCAGCTCGACCTTCTGATTCAAGAATAGCTGCTTGTTTATCCCCTTCAGCTCTTTTAATCTCAGACTGTTTATACCCTTCTGCTTCTAAAATAGATGCTCGTTTCATTCTTTCAGCTTTCATCTGCTTACTCATTGCATCAACAATATCTTTTGGAGGCTCAATTCTTTGAATTTCAACTCTTACAACTCGAGTTCCCCATTTATCAGTGGCTTCATCAAGAACATCGCGAAGATGAGTATTGATCATTTCTCTTGATGTTAGGGTTTGGTCAAGTTCTAAATCACCAACAATATTTCTTAAATTAGTTTGAGCTAATTTTGTAATAGCTTGATAAAAGTTAACAACATTATAAACGGCATTAAAAGGGTCTATAACCTCATAGAAAATTACACAGTCAACAATAACCACAGTATTATCTTTTGTAATAACTTCTTGAGGTGGAACATCGACTACTTGTTCACGAAGGTCGACAGTTCTAATTTTTTCAATGAAAGGAACTACAAATGTCAAACCACTTTCAACAGTCCTTTGATATTTACCTAATCTTTCAACAACTCCCTTTTCATAAGGTCTTAAAATATTTAATGCTCTTGCAGCAATGATAATTACTATTACAAATACTATAATCACTATTATTGGATCCATTATATCACCTTTTATATCTTAATTTAAGTCATTTATTAATTTAAGCTATTTATTTAAGCTATTTATTCTATCTAAAATTATTTTCTCTAAAAAATTAATTTAAAATTCTTAAAGTTTTTGATTTTAAGAAATAAAAGAAAATCAAAGACTTTCTAGCTTTAAACCTATGCTTCATGATTAATTTAATATCACTTATGTAATGTTCTATAAAATTGTTTTATTAAATTAATTAATTTTAAATATTAATTTATAAAAATCAATAATTTTAAATATTAATTAATATAAATAATTTTTAATTAATATAAATAATTTTTAATTAATATAAATAATTTTTAATTAATATAAATAATTTTTAATTAATATAAATAATTTTTAATTAATGCAAAATATATTCATTCATGAAAAAGTTCTTAAATTTTGAATAATAAATTTTTTTGAATAATAATAAATTTTTTATTAAATTAATTAATTTTGAATATTAATTTATAAAAAACAATAATTTTAAATTTTAAATAATATACACTTATTTTAATTAATATAATCAATTTTAAATAAATATATTTTAATAATATTTAATTTTAAAAAAATTATTTATTAAGAATTTTATCAAAACTACTATAATTTCAAGCAATATAAAATAGTTTTAAGTAATATAAAATAATTTTAAGTAATATCTTTTAATAATACTTAATTTTTTTAATAATATTTAATTTTAAAAAAAAGTTATTTATTAAAAACTTTATCAAAACCACTATACTACTTTTACAAAATCCAAATTAAATAGATACAATCAAAAATGATTTTTATTTCTTTAAATCAAATTTAAACGATGAATACTAATATTTAAAAAATAATTTGTAATAATTTTTTGTAATAATAAAATACATTAGTTATGTGAAACATTATAAGTAAAAATCTTTTTTTAGTACTGTATTGATCTTATAAAGTTCTTAAAAATGATTTAAAATGAGGAACTATAAATATTAAAGAAAGTATTATGTCTTCATCAGTTGAAAATTGATATAACTAAAATTAATATATAAAAAAAAGAAAAAATTATAAAATTCCCATAGCTTTATTGGTTTTAGCTATAGATTTTTCACCATCTGTTTCTAATTCTAATAATGCTCTTATAGCATCCACATTTTCAGGAACAACATCGGATTCTTGGTGTACTGCCTGCATGTAGAATAATTCTCCATCTACAACATTAATTGATTCTCTCCAAATAGGAATTTCATAGAAATCATTTCTATTTCTTCCAAGTTCTTTAGCATATTCCATGAATCCAGCAGTTGAAGTTAAACCATCTTCTGCTTTTAATAAAAGAACTCTTGATCTTTTCTCCCATACATCAATTACATCATCAATTTTTGCATCATTTTCAAGTTCAACCATTAAATTATGTTGATGCATGAGAGTAGTTGGGACTAATAAAGCCATTGTTGTGATATCTACACCATTCAATACAGTCTCAAGATCAGGACCATGATGAGAAGGAACTTTAGGTGGGTTTGGAACGATTCCATTAATAGGTCCTTTGTTAACTTGATAAGGGTCTCCACCACGACGAACCATAACAGCTCTAACTTTTTTAATTCCCCAGTTTTTACTAATAGGAGTTAAACTACGAGCTAAACCAGTTGTATTACAGGATACAACTCTTGTATATTCCTTTCCTACAGAATCGGAATAGTTTGCAATAGAATTAAATGATAATCCTGTAAGGGTATGTTTTTCTCCACCTTGATAAATTGCCTTAACATTGCTTGCTTTATATTTCTCAAGATTTTCAGGACCAACATTACCAGGTGTACAGTCAACAACAATATCTGATTTTTCAATCATTTCATCAGTTGTTCCAGCTATTTCAATTCCAGCCTCATCAAATAACTTTTCACGCTCTGGAATAGCTATGTATAAATCATATCCTTTCTCAACAGCTATTTTAGCTTCATAATTTGGTCTTGTTTTGCTAACACCAATAATTTTCATATCATCTTGAGCTGAAACTGCATCAGCTACTCTTTTTCCAATTGTACCGTATCCATTAATTGCTACAGATGCTTTCATTATAAATCTCCATTGAAATTTCATATAATTTAAACATAATTTTTAAAATATCGAATAAATAATATCTAAGTTTGCTTTTATTTTCATGAAAAGTAAAACTCATAATATAAAATCAGTTTATATAAGTATATAAATTTTGTGATATTATTTTGTGATATTATTTTTTGATATATTATATTAATCAAAATGTTATTATATTATTTAAAATTGATATTAATTTAAAATTTAAAATAGATATTATTTAAAATTGCAGATTTTATAAAATGATATTAAAAATTAAATAATTTAATAAAAAATTATCATTTTAAAATTTAGGAACTTTCCCATATGCTCATATATTAAAAATTTTAAATTAAAATAATAATGATTTTTTAAAAATTGATTTTTTAAAAATGGAATTAATAAAAAAATTGGAGAATTAATAAAAAAATTGGAATTATAATTAAATATTTTATGAATTAAATTAAATGTTTTGAATTAATTATTATAATATCTATTTTAAATATTTATTTTATACAAATAGATTGTTTTTATTTATTATATAGAAACTGTTTAAATCTAAGGAATGTTTAAATCCAACTTAAAATTTTAAAGGTGTTTTAATGGTTGAATTGTTAGCTCCAGCTGGAAACTTATCTTCATTTAATAGTGCATTGAAAAATGGTGCTGATTCTATTTATGTTGGGCTTGATGGATCAAACATGAGAAACAATGCAAGTAATTTCAATGTTAAAGATCTTAAAAATCTTGTAAATGTTTCACATGAGCATGATAAAAAATTATATTTATGCACTAATACTGTGATGAAAGATAAAGATATTGAAGAGTTTAAAACTATTTTACCAGAGATTAATAGCTATGAAGTTGATGCTCTTATAGTGAGTGATTTAGGAATGGTTGATATTAGTGTTGAAAATCATTTTAATGTTCATTTAAGTGTTCAAAGTAATGTGACTAATACTAAAACACTTAAAATTTTAAAAAAGCTTGGTGTTAGTCGAGTCATTCTTTCAAGAGAATTATCATTTAGTGAGATCAAAGAAATAGCTAAAAACTCACCTATTGAAACTGAGGTTTTTGTTCATGGTGCAATGTGTATGGGAATATCTGGAAGATGTTTTTTAAGTTATGGGTTATATGGTGAAAGTGCAAACTGTGGGAAATGTTTACAACCATGCAGGAAAGAATGGAAATTAACTATAGAAAATGGGATTAAAGAAGAAATAATTCTTGCAAAATCTTATGATGAAACATATAAAACAAATTTTTTATCTGCAAAAGATTTAACCATGATAGAACATATTCCTGAACTTATGGAAAGTGGTGTTGATGGATTTAAAATTGAAGGTAGAGGAAGATCTCCAGATTATGTAGCAACTTCAACAAAAGTTTTTAGAGAGGCTATTGACCAATATAATGTAAATCAAAAAAAATATAAATTCAATCCTCAATGGTTATTAGATTTAAGAAAAGTTTTCCATCGTGGTTTTGATACTGGATTCTATTTTAATCAACCTTATGAAATTAGTAAGGATAACGATGCAACTTATAGGAAAAAAGATATTGGAAAAGTTGTTAATTATTATAACAAAATTAAAGTTGCTGAAATTCAGTTATGGGATGATTTAAATTTGTTTGATGAAATAATAATTCAAGGAAATACAACGGGTTCTATTAATCAGATAGTTGAATCAATGGAAATTAATGGCAAAGCTATTAAAAAAGTAGAGAAAGGTAAAAATGTAGCAATAGCTATTAAAAATAAAATAAGAAAAAATGATCATGTTTATAAGCTTATAAAAATTTAATTATCTAATAATTTAATATTTTATTAAAATAATGGATTAAATTAAAATATAAAGCTATTTTAAGATATATTTATGTGGTGCCTAAAGGGTTACAGAAATCAAAATTTTAGTAACCTTTATATACTACACATTCAAAAATAATTAGTATGAAATTAAGGGTGTATACCATTAATTTCAAAGGTGTGATAAAAATGTCTTTAATTAAATATCTAAAATCTCTCTTTAAAGGAGATAATCAGGATGTAATTGAGAATGAATCTGTTAAGGAAGCACCTGTTAAAGAAGATATTGATTCTAAAGACAAACGTTCTTCCACAGATGAAATTACAGAAGAGAAAACTGATTCTTCTGTTACTAAAAATTCTACGACACCTAAATCTGAAGAATCCGTTAAAACAGAGCCTAAAAAACAGGAAACTGTTGAAAAAGAAAAGCCTGTTGAAACAGGATCCACTAAAGAGAAAAATGCTTCAATTGAGAGACCTGCTAAAAAGGAAACTAATGAAAAAGAAGAAATATCTGAAGTGAAAACTGTTGAAAATGAAAAAATTAAAGTTAAAAATGACAAACCAACTTTAAAAAAAGAAAAAGGTTCTAAAGATGAAGTTGCTGTAGCTGTTGAAGAAAAAACTAAAGTTTCAGAAGAAAAAAATAAGAAAGGAGATAATATGACTTTATTAGAAGAAAATTTGGTAATTAGACCTGAAAATGTTAACAAAGAGTTTACACAATTGTTTGTTGATGCAGGTATTGATACTGTAGAACATTGTTTTCAATGTGGTACATGTAGTGGAGGATGTCCTTCAGGAAGAAGAACTCCTTATAAAGTAAGACAAATTGTTCGAAAGTGTTTAATGGGATTAAAAGATGATGTAATCTCTGATCCAGCATTATGGATGTGTACAACATGTTATACTTGCCAAGAAAGATGCCCAAGAAGTGTTAAAATAGTTGAAATTATTAAATTAGCACGTAATGAAGCTGCTAAAGCTGGATTTATGGCTCCTGCTCATAGAGCAACTGGTTCATTTGTTATAAAAACTGGACATGGCGTACCAATCAATGATGCTACTAAAATTTTAAGGAAAAAGGTTGGATTATCTGAATTACCACCAACAACTCATTCCGAAGCAAAAGCATTAGAAGATATAAGAACTATTTGTAAAGCAACTGGATTTGATAAATTAATTGGTTACAATATGGAAACCAATGAATTAGTTGAATAATTTTAAGGAGATTTTAAAATGGAAATTGCATACTTCTTAGGTTGTATTATGAACAACCGATATCCTGGAATTGAAAAAGCAACAAGAATTTTATTTGATAAATTAGATTTCGCCCTTAATGATATGCACGGAGCATCCTGTTGTCCTGCTCCTGGTGTTTTTGGTTCATTTGATAAAAAAACATGGGTTTCAATAGCTGCTCGTAACATAGCTATTGCCGAAGAAATGGGTTCTGATTTAATGACTGAATGTAATGGGTGTTTTGGCTCATTATTTGAAGCTAATGAAGAACTACAACATGATGCAACACTTAAAGATGAGGTAAATGAAGTTTTATCTGAAGTTGGCAAAGAATATAAAGGTTCTATTAATGTTAGACATTTTGCTGAAGTTTTATATAACTCAGTTGGTCTTGATAAATTAAATGAATTAGTAGACAAGCAATTAAACTTAGATGTTGCTGTTCACTATGGTTGTCACTTTTTAAAACCAACTGCAGATATTGGTATTGACAATGCTGAAAGACCACAAATTTTAGATGAACTTGTTGAAGTCACTGGTGCAAGGTCTATTCCATATAAAGATAAAATGTTGTGCTGTGGTGCTGGTGGTGGATTAAGAGCAAGAGATAAAGATGTTACTTTAAGTATCACCAAAGAAAAACTTGACAACATGACCGATGCTGATGTTGATGCTATAGTTGAAATTTGCCCATTCTGTCACATGCAATTTGATGTAGGTCAAGTTGAAGTTAATCAGAAGTATGGTACTAATTATCAAATTCCTGTTTTCCATTTAGCTCAACTTTATGGATTAGCTATGGGATTAAACAAAACTGATTTAACTTTAGATGCTCATCAAATAAGCTCTGATCCTGTTCTCGCTAAATTAGTTGCAGAATTAGATGCTAATGCGACAGAGTAAATATATATTTTCTTTTTTTCCTTTTTTTTTTTATTTGAGAGTCTAAATTGAACAATTTCAATAATGAAATTTTTTTAAATTACACACAGATGTTTAATTACACTATAAATAAAATTTAATTAGATATTTGGGTAGATATTTGGGCTGTGTAAAAGACATGGTTTTCAAAGATTTGAAATTTGGTTTTAACCATGAGAATTTAGACTATATTATCGATGCCATTCAAGTGTTTTCTTTTAATTTATGTAAAAAATGTTTGTAATTATAATGGTTTTGATAAAGTCCTTAATAAACAACTTTTTTAAAAATAAATATTATTAAATATATTAATTTAAAATTTGTTATATTAATTAAGAATTAGTTATATTAATTTAAAATTTGTTATATTAATTAAGAATTAGTTATATTAATTAAGAATTACTTATATTAATTAAAATATATTTATATTATTATAAATTAAAAATTATAGAGTTTCATGAAATAATATTTAAAATTAAATAATTTAATAAAAAAAGTTATTATTCAAAATTTAAGAACTTTTCCATAATGACTATAAGTTAATTTTTTAAATAACAATTTTTTAAATAACAATTTTTTAAATAACAATTTTTTAAATAACAATTTTTTAAATAACAATTTTTTAAATAACAATTTTTTAAATAACAATTTTTTAAATA
>JAITPS010000223.1 GCA_031289325.1 Candidatus Methanovirga meridionalis | reverse complement strand
ATTTGAATTGTTATTATTTGAATTGTTATTATTTGAATTGTTATTATTTGAATTGTTATTATTTGAATTGTTATTATTTGAATTGTTATTATTTAAATTATTATTAAATAAATTATTATTATTTGAATTATTATTAGATAAATTGTTATTATTTAAATTATTATTAAATAAATTATTATTATTTGAATTGTTATTAGATAAATTATTATTATTTAAATTATTATTAGATAAATTGTTATTATTTAAATTATTATTAGATAAATTATTATTAGATAAATTATTATTAGATAAATTATAAAATGATATTATGAATGAAGATAATAAAGTTCTCACTGAAAAAGAAGCTGAAAATTTACTTAATAGCTCAAGAAAAAAGATTGATGAAATAGATCAAGAAATTTTAGAGCTAATTTCAAAAAGAACATCGTTTGCTAAAGATATTATAGCATCAAAAAAAATTTTAAATAAGAATATTCATGATGAAACAAGAGAAAAAAAGGTTTATGAAAATATTAATAAGAAAGCTATTGAGAAAAATATAAATGAAGATATTATTTTTCAAATCATGTCCTTATTAATGAAATTAAGTAAAGATGCTCAAGAAGAAGAATAAACAAGTAAATATATAATTTGATAGCCTACAATTATTGTAATGTTATTTTAATTAGCTCGTCCATGAATTTTATGGGCTTTTGCAAGATGTCCTGCTGAAAGTGCAGCTATTAAAGATAATTCTCCACCTAAAACTGCACCCACTATAATTTCTGCAAGTTTTTCTACTTTTCCAGAACCATAACAATCTAAGATTTTTAAAGATTCAGTTGCAGTTTCAAGGGAAGTTCCTCCACCTACTGTTGCAATAGGTAAATCAGGAAGTGTCACTGAAAAATAAAGATTTCCATTTCTATTTTCTACTGTAGTGATTCCAAGACTTCCTTCAACAACATGAGCAATGTCTTGACCTGTTGCTAAAAATAAACCCGCTACAATATTAGCATAATGAGCATTAAATCCCATACTACCAGATACAGCAGAACCAATAAGATTTTTTATAGTGTTGACTTCTTCTATAGATTTTGCAGTGGTTTTAAGTTTGTTGTGAACAATTTCTTCAGGAATAAGTATATCAGCCATTAAACTTTTACCTCTACCTTCAATTAAATTAATATTAGCTGGTTTTTTATCAACACAAGCATTACCACTTAATGATATTATTTCACCCGATGTTTCTTCTTCTAAAAGTTCTAAAACCTTTTCAGTAGCTATTGTAACCATATTCATACCCATACTATCTCCTGTAGAATAATTAAATCGTGGATAAACATAATTCCCAGCAATAAGAATAGGATCTATTTTTATAAGTTTTCCATGTTTAGTGGTGGTTTCAGCTATTTCCTTTAATTTTAAAAAGTTATTTTCAATCCAAATCTTAATTTTATATGATTCATGAATTGATTTGGTTCTTATTACAGGTGCTCGTGTCATTTTATCATCAATAATTAATGTATTTACCCCACCAGCGGCAGTTATAACAGAACAACCCCTATTTATTGAAGCAACCAATGCACCTTCAGATGTTGCAATAGGTATATAAAATTCTCCTTTTGCATGTTTTCCATTTATTTTTAATGGACCAGCTATTCCAACAGGTATTTGAACAGTACCAATGGGATTTTCAATATTTTTTTGACTTGCTTTATCCATGTTTAAAGTATATTTAGATATATTTTCTAAATTAATTTTATTAATTTTTTCCATATACTCTCGTCTAATATCTGTTGCATCAGAGCTTGAAAATAGTTCATCAAGTTGATACATTTTAATTTCACCATTTTCAAGTTTTTTAATAGCATCCATTTTTTCCATAGTATTACCTTAATTATTCCAAAATAGCTATTATAATTGTTTAATAATGTCCACGATTTGTGATGGTGTTTCTGCTATATTCACACCAACACTTCTAAGAGCTTCAATTTTATTTTTTGCTGTACCAGTATTGCCTTCAATTATTGCTCCAGCATGTCCCATTCTTTTACCTGGAGGTGCTGTTATACCAGCGATATACGATACCACAGGCTTAGAAACATTTTCTTTAATATACTCGGCAGCTTTCTCCTCAGCACTTCCACCAATTTCACCAATCATAACTATATAATCTGTCTGTTTATCATCCTCAAATTTTTCAAAAACTGCAGAATAATCAATTCCAATGACAGGATCTCCTCCAATACCTAAACATGTACTTTGACCAATGTCTGCCATTGTAAGTTGACTTGCAATTTCATAAGTTAAAGTACCACTTCTTGACATTAAACCTACATTACCTTTTGAAAAAATATGTGTTGGCATTATTCCAAGTTTACCCACACCAGGGGAAATAATTCCTGGAGTGTTTGGTCCAATTACAGTAGTGTTATTTCTTTTAGCATATTCCATTATTTCTATGGAGTCATGAACTGGAATATGTTCTGTTATAATTACAACTAAATCCAAATATTTTATAGATTCAAAAGCAGCATCTTTAGCAAATGAAGATGGAACAAATATTATTGAAGCATTTATATCTATATTTTCCTCAGCTTCTTCAATTGTATTGAAAATAGGCACTCCTTTAAAATTCTGACCTCCTTTTCCAGGAGTAACACCTGCAACAATATTAGTATTGTAATTCAACATTTGTTCTGTATGAAATGAACCTTGTTTTCCAGTAATTCCTTGAATTAAACATTTTATATTTTTATTTAATATTATCATTTATTCCTCTCCATTTAATTATCTTGAAATATGAACTTAATTATTGAATATTTGGATTTATTATTGAATATATAGATTTATTATTATATAGATTAAATTTTATAGCATATTAGCGATTAAATTTTATAACATCTTTTTAATATTTGATAATTGTATCCATTTATAATTTCCCCTATAGATGACCTTAATATTGTCATGTTTAATCTCTAAAATTTCACTTAAATATGATTCATTATTGTAATTAAATATAACATGTTTTCCTGCTGATATTTTCCCTAATTTATTGTCATATAAAATTGATAAATCATCATCGTAATCATTTTTTTTATTTATTTTGTGATCTGTTTTACGTTTTAATTCATTGGTATTTGAATTTTTAGCTTCTTTTAAATTTTTAGTATTTAAGCTGTTGCCTGTTTTTTCAAGGTTTCCATTATCTAATCTGTTTTTTAGATTATTATTTTTATCTTCGTTAAGTAGTTCATTATTTAGTTTGGAATTAGTTAATGTAGGTTCATTGTTAGTTAAAAAAGAGATTTCTGGTTCTGTTTTCTCGGGCAATGGATTTTTATATTTCTTTGTTTGTTCATTATTCTCTTTAAAATTATTCACAATTTCTTTATGATTTCCTGACATAGGTTCATTCCATGATTTTGCAACAAAGGAGTGATTTTCATTATCAACACTACTTATTTCATTTTCATTATTAATACTACTTACTTCATTTTCATTATCAACACTACTTATTTCATTTTCATTATTAATACTACTTATTTCATTTTCATTATTTAATTCAATATCTTTGTTTTCTATTTTATTCGAATTTATGTTATTATTTTTTTCTTTTTTAGTTTTATCTTTATTTAAATTTTCAAACCTTATATTCTGATGATTAGGAGATATGGAAGAAGTATTCCTGTTTTTTCTGTGTTTAATGTTTGAATTTAAATTTGGAGATTTATCTTTATCAATTGAATTGCGTTTAAGAAAAAGATATGGGATGTTTTTAATATAATGATAAACCCATTTAATAGAGGGATAAACCCATTTTTTAATATGAGGATAAATCTCTTTTTTAATATAAGGATAAACCCCTTTTTTAATATAAGGATAGATTAGTATTGTTAACATAATAAATATCCCAAATATTGAGAATATTATAATGGTTTCTAAAATTTCAGGTGGTATCATGGTTATTCACAGTCACATAGTTATCTTTTATCATTTAGTATAACAATTTTATCATAATACTTTTTATTAAGGCATTAATATATTAATAAATTACTAATTATTATTTAAGTATTTAATTATATTTAATAAGGTTTAATAATTAATAAGGTTTAATAATTTTTAAATTCATAAAACTTTTAAATTATGTTAAAATTCATAATATAAATATATATTGATTAATATGAATAATTTTAAAGTAATATCTTATTAATAATATTCATTTTTATTCATTCTTATTTTAATAATATTCATTTTTAAAAAAAAATTATTTATTAAGAACTTTAAAAATCAATATATTTATTTATTTTATTATTATCATATATAATATATTTTATACAAATATATACTTTAATTTATACAAATATATACTTTAATAGAATTTTTAACAAATAAAAGGGCTTTCAATAATTATTTTTATAAAAATCTTTAAATATTTTATTTAATAAATGAATATTATATTATTTTATAAAAATCTATAATTTTAAATATTATTTTATAAAAGTCTATAATTTTAAATTTTAATTTATAAAAGTCTATAATTTTAAATTTTAATTTATAAAAGTCTATAATTTTAAATTTTAATTTATAAAAGTCTATAATTTTAAATT
>JAITPS010000222.1 GCA_031289325.1 Candidatus Methanovirga meridionalis | reverse complement strand
AAAATTAAATAATTTAATAAAAAAATATCTAAAATTAAATAATTTAATAAAAAAATATCTAAAATTAAATAATTTAATAAAAAAATATCTAAAATTAAATAATTTAATAAAAAAATATTTAAAATTTAATAATTTAATAAAATAATATCTAAAATTTAATAATTTAATAAAAAAATATCTAAAATTTAATAATTTAATAAGAAAATATTTAAAATTTAATAATTTAATAAAAAAATATCTAAAATTTAATAATTTAATAAAAAAATTATCATTTCAAAATTTAAGAGCTTTTCCATAATGACTATGATAAGTTGATAGTTTAATTAATAAATTATTTTATAAATTATTTTGATTAGAATATTTTTTATTTTGATTAAATTACTTTGATTGAAAATAATAAGTTATTTGGATTGAAAATAATAAGTTATGTTAATTAAAAATAAAGTTTGTTTATTCTAAAGGTTGTAGATAGTAATGGAGTTAATTGTGGTTAAATTTGGTGGAACTTCTATTGGTGATGGAGAAAGAATAAAAAAAGCGGCTCAATCTGTTATAAATGAGTATATGAAAGGAAACAAAGTTGTTGTTGTAGTTTCTGCTATTAACAAAACAACGGATGATTTAGTTAAAATTATTGAGACTTCTGTTGGAGACAGCATTAGTAATAAACAAATGGCTGAAATATTATCTGTGGGTGAAATGACAAGTGTGAGGATTTTTTCAGCTACTATTGAATCATTAGGAGTAAAATCAATTTATATAGATCCTTATAATGAGAATTGGCCTATTTTAACAGATAATAATTTTGTTGATGCTCATATTGATATTGAAGAATCCATTAAACAATCCGATAAATTAAACAATATTATTGAACAAGGCATCATTCCTGTGATTTCTGGATTTTTAGGAAAATCTAAAAATGGTCATATTACCACATTAGGAAGAGGTGGTAGTGATACAACCGCATTTTTCTTAGCCAACATTTTAAATGCAAATCAAATTATTATTGTTACAGATGTATCTGGGGTTATGACATCTGATCCAAATCAAATTAAAGATGTTGAAAAGTTGGATAAAATATCGGTTGAAGAGATGATGGATTTAGCTATTAGTGGAGCTAAAGTTTTACATCCTAATGCATTAAAATATAAAAATCATTTGTTATCAGCTAAAATTATTGGTTATGAATCTGGAAATTTGTCTGAAAATGGAACTATAATCACAGGACCTGTTGAAGGAGATATGTTAAGCTATTCCACATTATATCCTGATCCAATCACTCTTTTATCTGTTGTCGGTGCAAATATTATTAAAAATGTTGGTTTATTAGCAGAACTTGCAGTTATACTTGCAAAAAGTAATATAAATATCTTTGGAGTATCCACAGGTCAGAATTCCATTACACTATTTGTAAGTAAAAAGGATGCATTTGATGCACACAGTATTCTTCATGAAGCCATAATAAAAAATAATACTTTAAACTCCCTTTCAGTTGGGAAAAAAATAGCTATGTTAACTTTTGTAAGTCCTGGTTTTATTGAAACTCCAGGAATTATTTCTGATATTACAGAACCTTTAAGAAAAAATGAAATTAATATCATCGAGATTTCATCTTCTCAAACAGCTATTACAGTATTTGTTGATTGGAATGATGGTGAAAAAGCATATAAACTTATTAAAGAGGTTTTAGAATGAAATTTGAAGGTACAGCTGTAGCAATGGTTACACCATTTACAGATAGCAATGAAATTAATGAGGAAAGTTTTAGATCAAATATAAATTTTTTAATTGAAAATGGGGTTGATGGATTATTGGTCGCTGGAACAACAGGAGAATCAGCCACTATTAAATATGATGAACAAAAGAAATTAATAGATATTTTAATTGATGAAGTTAATGGAAGAGTTACTACTTTTGCTGGTGCAGGTAGTAATTCTACTGATGAAGCTTTAAATTTAGTTAATTATGCTAATAATGCAGGTGCAGATTTTGCTCTTGTTATTACTCCATATTACAATAAACCTCAAGAACATGGATTAATTCAGCATTATAAATTAATCAATGATTCTGTAGACATGCCAATTGTGGTGTACAATGTTCCGTCTCGCACAGGAATAGATATGAGTATAGATTCAATAATAAAAATAGCTGAATTTAATAACATTGCTGGAATCAAAGAAGCCAATCCTGATGTTGATAAAACATCCAATATTTATAAATCTTTAATAAATAATGATTTAAAGGATGAATTCTTTATTCTCTCTGGAAATGATGATTTAACAATTCCTTTAATGTCTGTTGGTGGAGAAGGTGTTGTTAGTGTTGTTGCTAATGTTGATCCATATAGAACATCTCAAATGGTAAATTCTTTTAAAAACGGAGATATTAAAAAAGCTAAAGACTTACATTTCACATTATACCCTCTAATGAAAGCTCTTTTCATAGAATCCAATCCAGTTCCAACCAAGTATGCTTTAAATCTAATGGGACAATCTGTTGGTAATGTTAGATTACCTTTAGGTCCTTTAACTAAAGAACACGAATTAGCTATTGAAAATTGTTTAAAAGAATTAGATTTAATTTAATCATTTTTCATTTTTTACTAAATTATAGCTATTATGAAAAGGTTCTTAAATTTTAGAATGATAACTTTTTTATTAAATTATTTAATTTTTTTTATTAAATTATTTAATTTTAAGTATCACTTTATAAAAATCTATAATTTTAAATTTTATTTTATAAAAATTAATAATTTTAAATTTTAAATAATATAAATATATTTTAATTAACATAAATTATTTTGAATTAATATTTTTTAATAATATTTATTTTTAAAAAAGTTATTTATTAAGAACTTTATCAAAACCACCATAATTAATTTTAAATATTATTTTATAAAAATCTATAATTTTAAATTTTAAATAATATAAACTTATTTTAAATAATATAAACTTATTTTAAATAAATATATTTTAATAAATATTTATTTTTAAAAAAGTTATTTATTAAGAACTTTATCAAAGATACTATAGTTAGAATAGATTTATGAACATAATCACTCTGTAAAAGTAGATTTTTAGATCACATGATTCATAATACATGTTTATTTTTTACTTTAATTATGCAGTGACTAAATTAGTATCCATAACAGGAATATTCATGTCATTAATAATACTTTCATTTGTTTCTTTAAAAACATGCTTATTTTGAACAGGTAAAGTGAGAATAGAACTAATAAAAATCTGATCCTTGGTTACTTTAACTCTTAAATCAATGTTAATGATTTTTTTAAGACTGTGTTTATTGGTGTCTAAAACATCTGAAGCATTAAGTATTTCAAGTGCTATAAATTCATGATTCTTATTAAAATCCATTATAAGATTATTATTTAAGGATACAGATTCTTCATGTTCATAATTCTCCACTTCTATAAACATTGCATCAGCAGATGCATCATATTCATAAGTAATATGGATTACTTCTTTATTTATCATGTTTTATTACACTCTATATTTATTAAATGTATTATAGATTAAAGTTTTTAGGTGCTACTTTAAATGTATATAAATCACATATTAATTAATGTGTCAATGTTTATATATTTTTCTCATTATTTTTTCATAATGACTATAAAATCTTGCTTATACAATCCCATTTTTAATTTCAATTCACCTTTAAAAAAATAATTTTCTTAAGTTACTCATTGGAGAAGTATCTAATATTTCAAGAGTCAAAAAAATTTTTTGCCTTAAAATCAAGAAATATTACTTTTTTGATTGTAATGATTTTTTTTTAATCTTACAAAAAGATTATGCAAATAATAAAATTTTTAATTATGAAACTATTAGATTAATATATATTAATACTGTCATACTATAAAAAGATTACTTTTTAATTAATTATTATTAAAATATATTTATTTATTAAAATATATTTATTTAAAATTAGTTATATTAATTAAAATAAATTTATATTATTTGAAATTTAAAATTTCCAAAATATTTATTTAAAAGCTAAAAATATTTATTTAAAAGCTAAGAATAGAAAAAATAATTTACAAACCACAAGTATAATTATTTTAATGTGAATATATATGGATTAACTTAAAGAAACAAAAATAATCAAAAATGAGATAAAGTAGGTAAACAAGCTTTTTAAGTTTAAAATAGTACTTATTCACTATAATCATATTAGGTGTGATGAATGTTGAGGAAATTACCAATCGGAAGACAGGATTTTAGATTGATAAGGGAAAATAATTACTTATATGTTGATAAAACCAAGTACATTTATGAGTTAATAGAGAGTGGAGACATATACTTTTTATCACGTCCCAGAAGATTTGGGAAATCATTACTTCTTAGTACAATAGCTGAACTATTTAAAGGGAATAGAGAACTCTTTAAAGGTCTTTATATTTATGATAAGTGGGATTGGAATAATAGCTATCCTAT
>JAITPS010000209.1 GCA_031289325.1 Candidatus Methanovirga meridionalis | reverse complement strand
AATTTAAACGAAGATTCTCACACTAACAGATAAAGATATGCTTGAGCGGCTTGTCATGAAAGTGACACGAGCCGTTCTTAGGAGAGGTTAGGAGGGAAACCTCCTAATTTTATCCGACACCACAATTTTTTTTAATTAAAAATTCAATAATCATGTTCCATTTTTAAAAACTTCATTGTTTAAAAATAAAAATTTAAAATTGTTTATATTGGTTGAAAGATATTTATATTCCATATAATTTAATATTAAAACTTTTTATAGTTTTATATTAAAAATTAAATAATTTAATAAAATAAATATATAATTCATTACTTAAAAACATCACATGAAAGAATATATTCTAATAATAATAAATTTTATATATGGTGGATTTGATAAAGTTCTTAATAAATGATTTTTTTAAAAATGAATATTACTAAAAGATATTAATTTAAAATTAGTTATATTAATCAAAATATATTTATATTATTTAAAATTTAAAATTAAATAACTTAATAAATTGAAATTTAAAATTTAATAAAAAAATTTATCATTTTAAAATTTAAGAACTTTATCATAATGATTATAATAAATTTTAAGAAAAATTTTAAAAAAAGAAAAATTTTAAAAAAATAATTCACTATTTTCAAACATTTATTTTTTGACTATAAATAATAAAAAATCAAAGATTTTGTAAAAGATGGATAATCTACGATTCTTTTAAGATGCAAAATCTCTGTTTTGTGAAGTCTAATCTACTAAACATTAACTAACGGTTGCAACTGGACAACATTGATCACTTGGACAACATGAACTACCTGAACAATATTGACCACTTGGACAATATTGGTCACTTGGACAACATTGACTCTCTGGACAACATTGATCATTACTTGTAGATGTAGATGTTGCCATTATAGCTCCAACTGATGCTAATGATAAGATAAGTAGTGATAATATTGCTAATAATCTTATTTTCTTATTTACCAAACTTTTAACCCCCTTAAACAAATTAGTTATCAAAATAATCTAATTCATACTTCTTATTGAATTATTTTGATACTATTTAGTACTATATTATTTTTCATATATAAATGTTTCTATTTAAAAGCAATGCTGTCAACTTAAGGATTTCATTTTTCTATGGTCTTAATTTTCATTTTCATGAAAAAATTTTTCTTCAAGCATCAAAATAATTTTTTACCCATACCTTTGTTTATGAACTAATTTAAGATAGCAAAACTTAAATACTACAATTCATATTGTTTTGTTAGTAATATTAAAAATAGATTTGTTGAAATCATCTATTTTTAATTAAAATATATAATTCTTATGGAAGGGTTCTTAAATTTTAAAATAATGATTTTTTTATTAAATTATTTAATTTTAAATATAAAATCTACAACTTTAAATTTTATAATAATATAATTATATATATTGATTAATATAAAATAATTTTAAATTAATAATATTTATTTCTAAAAAAGTTATTTATTAAGAACTTTATCTAATTAATCATATATAAAATCTAATTTTAAAGTGTTGATAAACATGAATCTAAATTTTATAAAAAAACATAATATGGGTGATGAAACAGGATTTGTATCTCTTCTGGAGATATTAAGTGCTTCGATAATAATTATTTTAGCTTTACTAATTTTCAATACAGTTAGTGAAATTCATATTTCAACTCCTCAAGAAGTAAACATAAACGAAGTTCAAGATATTTTAGATTCATTAAGTTTTAAATCTTTAAATCAACTTTCTTTATTAGAAACATGCATGAAAAAACTTGAAGATGAGCATTTTTCTAAAAAATCTTATGATGAAGTTAATAGTCTACTTGAAAATTATTTAAATAAATATTCTAATAAAAATTATCAAATCATTGAATTTTCCTCTTCTCAAAATCCAATTACATTAGTTAGTAAAGGTAGTTTTAATAATGCCAACAATCTAAAAACTGCTGTTAGAAATATTGGAGATTATAAGTTTTTACTTTATGTTTGGGATTAATAAAATATCTATTTATTCAATGGAGTATGATACATCCATGTAATAGAAAGTCATATCAATAGCTAAATATATCTTAACTTCACATTATTTGTTGAGTAAATCATCCAATATCTTAACAGTCTTTTTAGGATCAGCTTTTCCTCTTGTTTGTTTCATTACCTGACCTACTAAGAAATTCATTGAAGATTTTTTACCTGTATGATAATCATTAACGGCTTCTGGATTCTCTTCAATAGCTATTTTAGCAGCATTCACTACTTCATCATCACTAACTATTCCAATTAAGTTTAATTTTTCAGCTATTTTTTTTGGGAATTCAGGACTATCAACCATATATTCAATAATTCTTTGCCCAGCTTTTGTGGTTATTTCTTTATTTATTAATAATTCTAATAGCTGAATAATCTTATCTGAGCTTATATTACTTGATTCATAATCAAGCTTATTGTAATAAAGAACTCTTTTAAGTTCATCTCTCATCCATGAAGCAGTAAACTTAGGATCCACTTTTTTAACAATTTCTTCGTATGCATCAGCCAATTCTAATTCTGAAGTTAAAACTTTAGCTGATTCTTCATCAATACCATACTCTTTAACAAATCTTTTAACCTTATTATGCGGTGCTTCAGGCATGTTTTCTTTCACATCAGTGATTTCATAATCACTAATAGCTATTGGCGGTAGATCAGGATCAGGAATAAATCTATAATCATCAGCATCTTCTTTAAGTCTCATAGATACAGTTATCATTTGAGATTCAACAAAAGCTCTTGTTTCTTGTTGTATTTCTATTCCTCTTTTAATTAAATTTTTTTGTCTTAGCATTTCAAATTTTAATGCTTTGTAAGCACCTTTAATAGAGTTTATATTTTTTATTTCAACTCTTTTACCACCATCAAGTGATATGTTAACATCTGCTCGCATTGTTCCTTCTCCACGAGCACTATTACTATATTTTAAAACTCTTATCAATTCCTTTAAAAATATCCGTGCTTGTTCTGGAGAAAATATATCTGGTTCAGTCACAATTTCGACTAATGGAATACCAGAACGATTAAAATCAACAATTCCTTGATCTGGTTTAAATTGACCAGGGTCTTCTTCAACATGTATTTCTCTAATTCTAACTCCATTTAATTCTCCTTCATATCCTATTGGAAGGGAAGTTCTTTGATAACCAGATGGTAAATCAGGATAGTTATAATGTTTTCTTAAAAAGTATATTAAATTTTGGTCTATTTTACAATTTAACATTAAAGCTATCATTAAAGCATTTTTCAATCCTTTAACATTTGTTGGATAAGGTTTTGCACCTGGTTGATTTAAACACACTGGACATATATTGGTATTGGGAGAAACTTCTTGATAATTTGTTTTACAATCACAAAATAGTTTTGAATTGGTATCTAATTGCACATGTATTTCTAATCCACACATCATGTTAATATCAGTTTCACTACTGCTAATTTTAACTCCTCCATTTATTAATTAAAGTATTTATATCATATATAATTGGTGTAAAAAATGTTTGTAATTAATCATTTATTTTTAAATATCTTGTTTTTAAAAATTTTAAATTAATTTTTTATAATTTTTTATAATTTTTTATAATTTTTTATAATTTTTTATTAATAATAAATAATAATTTTTATCTTTTTGTTGTTGATTTTATTTTAAAATTTATTTCAAAATATAATTTCAAAATATAATTAATTTTAATAAAAATGTAATTATTTTAATATAATATAAATAAAATTTATATGATCTAATTTTTCTAATTTTTTTATAAATATAATTGTTGGATTAAAATATATAGGATTAAAATATATAATTATTAGATTAACATATAATTATAATATATATGCATTATGGAAAAGTTCTTAAATTTTAAAATAATAATTTTATTATTAAATTATTTTAATTTTAAAAATTACTTTATAAAAATCTATAATTTTAAACTTTAAATAATATAAATCTATTTTGATTAATATAAATAATTTTAAATAATATGAATAATTTTAAGTAATATAAATAATTTTTAAATAATATTTTTTAATAATATTTTTTAATAATATTTGTTTTTAAAATAGTTATTTATTAAAAGCTTTATCAAAACTAATTGTATCTTATTAATATAAATTAAAAAAAACTATCATATTAAAAATTTTTATCATTTTCATATATTAATTAAAAAGGATTTAAAAATAGTAATATTAAATATTTTATAAAGAATTTAAATATAAAGAATTTAAAAAATTTAGGGGATTAATATGGACTTTGGTGTAAATGTAACAATGGTATTTTCTCACATTCTACCATCTATTTTAGGATTTATTGGCTTTTTATTAATGATTAATGGGATAATGGATAAACATAAAAATATAACAATTGCTGGAGTTGGAATTTTTGTTATCGCAGCATTCATACCGTTCATTGTAATTCCATTTTTATTACCTTGAATATTTTTGTTACCCTGTAATTAATAAACTAAAAGTAGAATTAAGGTAATTCAATTATTATAATTTATAGCTATTTAAAGGAATTTCACCTTCATGTAATTCAGTACCAACTAAAACTTTTTTGATTCCAAGATTTTCTATAAGATTCAAATC
Source organism: Candidatus Methanovirga meridionalis (assembly GCA_031289325.1). Classification (GTDB taxonomy): domain Archaea; phylum Methanobacteriota; class Methanobacteria; order Methanobacteriales; family Methanobacteriaceae; genus Methanovirga; species Methanovirga meridionalis. The sequence continues at coordinate 1,380 of JAITPS010000209.1, read as the reverse complement.
TTCTTTTCTTATTCCTCCACCTAAAATTAATTTATCCTTAAATTCCTTGAATTTATTTATTAATTCAATGTTAATGCCACTCTTATTTCCAACACGAGATATATCTAAGAATATAATTTCATTAGGAGAAATAGCTATTAATTCTTTTTTGAATTCGTCTAAGCTTAAATTAAAATCCTTACTACTATTGTAAAGAGTGTTATTCTTTATATCTACACTAACTACAATTCTTTCTTTTGGAAATTTATCAAATATCTTATAAATTTCTTCTATTGATTCAATAGTTTCAGTTGCTACAATTATCTTATAAGCAAAATCTAAGAAAAATTTGAATGAATTCAAGTTTTTAATTCCAGCATCTAACATTAATGGAATCACAGAATTCATCATTTTAATACTATCTAAGTTATGTCCTTTTTTCTCAATTATATCTAAATCAGCTATATAAAGTTCATTAGCACCAGACATTTTTAAGGACTTAGCTATTGAATAAGGATTTGAATTTGAAGAAAAGATAGTTTTAAGAGGAAGATACCTATTTCTATTTCCTGACTTACCACTAACAGCTATTCCATTCATTAAATCCATTACAGGTATTATATTTAACATATAACTATTTTAGAGAATTAAACTATTTAAAGTTAACTTTAATGTATAATGAAATATTTTTTTAAAGTTTGATTAATCTATGAAATTTTGATTTGGATACATATTTTTGTTTAATATTTATTTTGCAATATTTTCTGTTTTATTTTGTTGTTGTTAACTTTGCATGTATTGGTTGTGCCTTATGTTTTTTGGCGTTGATTGGAGTTATGATGTATTTTACATTTTTGCTATGAAGGTTATTTTTATTCCACATAGGGCTAAATTTTTTTTATAAGCAAAATATTTTAAGTTTTAATGAATTTAAAAAAAAATTTGCTTATAAAAATTTATTATATTAAATTTTTCGTGTTTATTTGAGTAAATTACATATTTTTGGTTAATTGTTTTTATTATTAATTCAATAATGAGTATTTTATTTAAAATTAACATTGTATGATTATTTTTGATGAGAACTCAAAACATTGTTTTGTTGTTTGATGTTGGTTTTTGGTAGATGTGGTGATATTTAGTTTATTTTTATTATGTTTCTTATTTATTTCATGGCATAATATTTTTATTAAGTGTTATTATATTTTCCTGTCTATTTTTTTGTAGTTTTTAGATTTTTAGTACTTCTATTATTTTTTTTTAGAAAGAATCATATTTTCATGATTTTTTTTCTCTGTCAAATCTGTTTGATCCTGGCAGAGGCTACTGCTATTGGGATTCGATTAAGCCATGCAAGTTGAACGAATTTATATTCGTGGCGTACGGCTCAGTAACACATGGATA
>JAITPS010000197.1 GCA_031289325.1 Candidatus Methanovirga meridionalis | reverse complement strand
TAATTTTAAAAAAAATTATTTATTAAGAACTTCATTCAAAGCCACTATAAATTTTTTTTCTAACTTCATCTGTAACCGTTCTCATGGAGTGTCAAAAAGTATGTATTTAATTGGGAAATGTTTGATTTCCTATTTTATAAATAAAAGAAAAACTCCACAAAAATCTACATCCTAATCATCTTTATTTTATAAAAAAAAAAGAAATCAAGGAATAATAAAAATCTATTGGTAATCTTTTGTAATACTTACCAATATATTGGGTTTTTTGGTTTATTAGGAGTCATATAACTCTTATCATTAATATCCTTCGGAGTATTTTCTACAATAGCAGTTGCTAAATCACAATTATTAAAAATACTATTCGTCCAGATTCCACCACCATCACCAGAACAAGCTTTATTAGCATTAATATTGCTATCTATAAAATTGGTTTCATCACTATTATTTATATAAACTCCACCACCATCAACACTCGCAATATTATCAAAAATATCTTCACGAATAAATTCAACATTATTAGCATTAGATATAAATAATCCACTACCATAATTTGCCTCGTTATAAGCAATACTACCATCATTAATAAGATTATCAGATCCACCATTTATGCTAATCCCACCACCATATTTCGCATAATTACTCTTAACAATGTCATGACCAATATGGGTATGACTACTATTATTTAAACTAATCCCACCACCACTAACAGTTGCATTGTTATTATACAGACTTAAATCATCAAGAACATTACCAAAATCATTAACAGTAATTCCACCACCATTATTAGCTGAATTAGCTATGAACTTTGAATTATCTATATTTAATGAAGCAGTACTATGAATTGCACCACCATCATTATCAGCTACATTGCCATTAAAAGTAGATTGACTAATGTTTAACTCACTTATGGTTTCACCAAAGTTTTGGTTTACGATAGCTCCACCTTTATTTGCGGTATTAACATTAAATTTTGAGTTAGTGATAGTCATGTTAGCATTATTACAAATCGCACCATTATCAGATTCACCATTATCAGCTATGGCACGATTATTACTAAATACTGAATTTGTGATGGTTGCAGTGCCAGTATTATCAATAGTTCCACTAGATGCCCATGTCTTACCTTTAGCAGTGTTGTCGATGAATATTGAATCAGATACCATAATAATAGAATTAGGACCTGTATTAGATATTCCACCATCAGTAGGTGCAGTATTAGTTGTGAAATTGGTTTTACTAATTGTTAGATCTGCGAAGTTTGATATGGCTCCACCAAAACCTTCATCATAATATTCAGAACCAGAATCCTTAAATGCTCTATTTGCTTTAAATTGTGAAGAACCTATATCAGTAGTACCACGATTAACTATTGCACCTCCATTTTCTGCAACATTATCAGTGAAAACTGAGTTATCTATATTTAAAACACCATACACATCATTATAGACTGCTCCAGCAGATTTATAAGGATAATCTATATTAAAACTGGAATCTGCATGATTATTATCAAATTCTGAATTTTCAATGGTCACAGAAGAATCTTGTGAGTTGTATATGGCTCCACCATAATAAGAAGCCACATTATTAAGAAACCGAGAATTCTTAACAACTAAATCAGCATCCACATAGTTATAAATAGCACCACCCTTACTCATATTATTATTTTGGGATGTGCTGTTTTCAATGGTTACATTATCCAATGTTAATGAACCACTGTTATATATCGTTGCCCCATTATTCTCTGATTCTTTTGTATTTCCACCATTTACTAACTTAACATTAGTAATTGCTACAGTAGCACCTGGTTTTATATTGAATACCCTATTAATTTTTTGAGCATCCAGTACTGCACCATTACCATTGATGGTAATGGTTTTACTAACATTAACATCAATGTTACCATTCCCCGTATAAGTCTGGGTTTTAAGATTTATACTGTTACCAGTAATGTTTGGTCAATCATTTCTTGAATGGTTAAATCATCTGCTAACGGAGATATGTTAGTGTTAGCTAAAGCACTAACTCCTCCAATCGCTACTAAAAACATTAAACATAAATATAATTTTCTCATATTATAACACCTCAATTTTAAAATTAAATTTTTGGAGAACATATGAATATATTTTCTTGTTCCCCAAACCAATCAATATTTTAGATAGATAGTTTTTTATGGGTTAACCCAAGTAAGAGTACGATTAAATGTTCCAGGATGCACCTCTTCTTTACCATCTAATGGCAATGGTACATTCCTAAGATCAGCTCCATAAATTAAAACAGAACCATTTTCATAATATGCATTAACAAACTCATGTTGATCTCCTGCTCTAAGAATATATTTTACCATACCCTCTAAAGGAAAATGATATTCATCATTACCAATATAGCGTATTTTAGCCACATTGATTAAATCATCATTTAGAATTAGATATCCATCACTCCAAAACTCACGTGGACCAAAATGTTTCCAACTTCATTCAGGATGACTTACTGCAGCAATTTGAAAATCCATACCAGTTTCAGTGATGAGCTTAGAACTTCTTACACTTTTATTATCCATTTCTATTTTTTCTGGTATGGATGCACTTAGCATTCCAATACTTAAACTACTTAAAATAAGTAGTGCACATATTAACAATCCATTTATTTTAAAATTCATTTTTTAATTCACATCATATTTTTTTTAAATTATTGTACTTTACACTAAGTAAAGCACAATATAATATTTGAAACATCATAGTATATAAAGGTTTTTTTATTTTTCATAAAATCATCTTTAATTTAGATATAATAATGTTTCATCTTTAAATTATATATTTAAATTAATAATAGATTATAAACTATTTAATTTAGAAGTTAAATATTTATATTTATTTATAAGTTTAATAAAATAATTTAAAATAATTTCAATTAAATTAAATCCTTTCAAATAATTTAAAAATTTTCCTTGATATAAATTCTTTATTAGTTGTAATAATAATATAAATTTATTTATTTTTAATTTAATTTATATAATAGCTTATTTTTTACTTATATGATATTTTCAGCTTTTAAATAAAGGAAAACTTCCTTTTTATAACTTTAAAAACCAAATTTTTTAAAATAAAGAAAAACTTCCTTTTTCTAACTTTAAAAAATAAAAAATTTTTTAAAATAAAGAAAAACTTCCTTTTTCTAACTTTAAAAAATAAAAAATTTTTTAAAATAA
>JAITPS010000181.1 GCA_031289325.1 Candidatus Methanovirga meridionalis | reverse complement strand
TAATTTTAAATATTAATTTATAAAAATCTATAATTTTAAATAATATAATGATATTTTAAATAATATAAACATATTTTGATTAATATAAGTAATTTTAAATAAATATATTTTAAAGATATTTATTTTTAAAAAAATTATTTATTAAGAACTTTATCAAAACTACTTTAAGCACGATTAATTTTATCCTTTTTAGATAATTTAATGAGTTGTTACCTTATATTTTTAGGTATTGTTATCTTATATTTTTAGGTATTGTTACCTTATATTTATCTGTATTTCGCATTGAATTCTTCTCTATTTAGAGTTTCATATTCTCCATTGACTATTTCTTGATCTGATTTTTTTATGGCTTTTAATATTTCTTGTTCTTCTTCTATACTGTATTCTTCATTATCATTTTCATGATCTTTAGATATTTTCAGCATGTAAACCATTGCTTTTAATGATGGCGACATGTTAATTAGCTTGATTCTTCAGATTCTAAGCTTCTCATTTTAAGTAACTTTGTGGCTGTTTTTAAATCATTGTTACTATTTTGAAGTGCTTTAATAGCTATTTCCTTAGACACATTAAATGTTTTAGAGAGTAATTCAAGTTTCTTTTCAATGTCATCTTCATTTTTGTTGTTGACTAATTTATCAGATAATTGTTTTTTAAGAGTAAGATATTCTTTTTCATCCATACCAATGTTTCTCATAAGATTATCTCTAAGTGGGCATGGTTTTGATGATTTGCAACACCAAACTAAAGATCCGAAGCATGTTCCAGCACCTTCTCCTAATCTTGTATTTTTACCAAATTCATTTTTGATAGAGATATATTCTTGTGGTGTAATATCCACATCTTCAAGTGCATGCAAAACAGGGCATGGTTTTATTGGTGGGCAACAAAATGCTAAGGCTCTAACATCTCCACCTCTACAAATATGTGATGGTGCATTTTCCCAGGACATTATAATTTCTCCAATTTAATTATTTTTTTAGATTCTATGATTATTTTTTTATTTGTTCAACATTTCTTTTTTCTCATCTGGACTAAGTTCAGGAACAATCTCAGATGGTGTTCCTATTTTAAGCAGTTTTCCTCTCCTTATTAAACCAGTTCTATCACAAACATCCAAAACAAAATCCATATCATGAGATATAATAAGAAATGTTTGATTTAATTCTTCTCTTGCTTTAAGTATGGAGTCTGTAACCTGAACTCTTGTTATTGGATCCATAGTTCCTGTTGGTTCATCTAAAATAATTATGTTAGGTTCTTTAATAAGGACTTGAGCAATAGCTACTCTATGTTTTTCACCAACACTTAATTTATTAGGTTCTTTTTCAAGAATTTTGGTTGCAGTTCCACTATCAAAACCAACAGTTTCTAAAACAGATATAGCTTTCATTTTAGCAAATTCTGCTGGTAACTCTAAACTTATAGCATCGGTTAAATTTCCTAAAACTGATCTATGTGGGTACAATGAGTACTCTTGATGAAGTAGACCAATATAAGGAATTACTCTTCCTCTTCCATGAGGTCCTGATACTTTCATATCTATCCAGTTATCACCAAGACGAACTTCAATGTCTCCACCACTTGGTTCTGTTAAACCAACTAACATCCTACTCAGAGTAGTTTTCCCAGAACCACTAAGTCCAACGATTCCAAATATCTCATTTTCCATTATTTGAAGATTTATCCCATCAACAGATTTAACAACACCCCTATCAATAGAATAATAATGTTTTTTAGCATCTTTTACTTTAATTATAGCTTTATGATGTTCATTTTTCTCTACATGCTTAGGTAATGGTACTGTTTCTAAAAATTTTTTAACTACGGTATCAGATGAACCTTCTTCAATGATTTCACCACCTTCTAACCAAATTACTTTATTAGCTAAATCTTTCATGACTTCAGACCAATGTGAAGTAATTATCATGGTGGTACCTTCTTTTTTAACATGATTAATCAATGCATTATGAAGATTTTCAGCTGTTTGGGGATCTAATGTTCCCGTAGGTTCATCTGCTAAAAATAACATAGGATTTTTAGCTATTTGTCTTGCAAGAACAACTCTTTGTTTTTCTCCACCACTTAAATCACGGGCAATATGAGTTATCCTATGGTTCATATTTACCATATCCAATAAATCTAAGGCTTTGTATAATTGTTCTTCATAACCACCACTACCCATAGCTTTCATAACATTCTCAATAACTGTTTCTTCATCGTATAATGCAAAATTTCTCTGCAACATTATAGATATTCTTTTTCTAATAGCTGAAAAGATTTTTCTATCTGCATGCCAGAAATCCACCTCTTTAAGTTCATATTTTCCTCCACACTTACATTTTTCTCCATTTTTAGAAGGAACTTCTGCATTAGAACATTTTTCACAAAAACTCATTGTATATATTACATTTCCACTATCAGGCTCATATTCTTTTGTTCCTCGAAGCATGTTTATTAAAACAGACTTTCCAGAACCACTTCTACCAAGAATACCAAGGACACTACCTTCCTCAATTGTAACATTTAGATTTTTTAGTACGGTTACCCCATCAAATATTTTATTAATATTTTTAAGAACTATAAAAGACATTAATTCACCTTTATCATTATTATCATCATCATCAGTTGATTAAATTAGTACAATTTTATATTAAATTAGCAATTTTTATAATATAAATTTATAATTGTTATTCAATTAGTTTTTAATTAGTATTCAATTAGTTTTTAATTAGTATTCAATTAGTTTTTAATTATTATTCAATTAGTTTTTAATTATTATTCAATTAGTTTTTAATTATTATTCAATTAGTTTTTAATTATTATTCAATTAGTTTTTAATTATTATTCAATTAGTTTTTAAATTAATATTTTAAATATAGTTGTTTTGATAAAGTTCTTAATAAATAACTTTTTTAAAAATAAATATTATTAAAAAATCAATTATAATTTATTTAAAAATAAAATATTAATTTAAAATAGGTTATTAATTTAAAATAGGTTATATTAATCAAATTACATTTATATTATTTAAAAAAATATATTTATATTATTTAAAATTTAAAATTATAGATTTTCATTTAAAATTATAGATTTTCATTTAAAATTATAGATTTTCATAAAATAATATTTAAAATTAAATAATTTAATAAAAAAATATATTTATATTATTTAAAATTTAAAATTATAGATTTTCATTTAAAATTATAGATTTTCATAAAATAATATTTAAAATTAAACAATTTAATAAAAAAATATATTTATATTATTTAAAATTTAAAATTATAGATTTTCATAAAAAAATAATAAAAAAATTATCATTTCAAAGTTTAAGAACTTTTACATAATGAATATAAAATATTTTAATATTTCTTATTAATTAATATTTGATTTTTTTAATAATAATATTATAATTGATTTTTTTAATAATAATATTATAACTTTCTAATAAATATATAAATATATTATCATTTAATATAAAATATATTAGTAAGATATAAATCCAAATTTTTTAATAAAATATAGTAATTAAATCTTTATTAAATATATTAATCAAACCTTTATAATATTTTATATAATAATTTAATATGTAAAATATAATTAATATGTAAATTGGTTACTAAGATAACTTTTAATAATATTTAGTGATACAAATGATAGATAGTCATTTTCATGGAGATTCAAGAACTGTAGAAGATTATGAGAAGATGTCGATTGGAGGGATAACAGAAGCTGTTAATTGTTCCTATTATCCTTATGAAATAGTAAAACCATCCATACTTATAACTCATTTCAAAAGAATATTATATTTTGAAAAAGAAAGAGCTGAAAAGGAAGGAATAAAATTAAATGTTGCATTAGGAATTCATCCAGCAAATGTATTTCCAAAATATAAACCAGTGATAGATGAAATAAAAAAATCAATCCATGAAGAAGAAATTGTAGCCATTGGAGAAATAGGTTTAGAAACAATAAGTTGTGAGGAAATAGATATATTCACTAAACAGTTATTAATAGCCGATGAAACTAAAACAAAAGTAATAATTCATACACCCCGCCAAAATAAATTAAATATAATAAAAAAAGCAAAAGAAATCTTATCAGAGAATATTGATCCCAAGTTAGTAGCTATTGACCATATAAATAATGCTGTTCTTGATGAAGTAATTGATGAAGGATATGAAATTGGTTTAACAGTTCAACCAGAGAAAATGACAAGTGATGAGGCTATAAATATACTTTCTAATTATGGATTTGATAAATTCATGTTAAACAGTGATTCCAGCTATTCTAAATCTGATGTTTTATCAGTTCCAAAAACAGTTAGGTTATTAAGTATAGAAGGATACAAAAAAAAAGATATAGAGAAAGTTTCTAAATTAAATGCTAAAAACTTCTTTAACTTAAAATGAATTCCATGCCCTCTTTAGTGAGAGCATCAAAAACTCTTATAATGAATAAAAACTCTTATAATACAATCATATTATATAAATACTTTTCATAATATTAAAAAATCGTGTTTAAATTAAAAAATCAAAAAGGTGTTAAAATGGAAAAATCAATAACTTATTTTGAAACCCCAGGAAAAACAAATACTGATGAACTTATAAAATTAGTCAAAAATAGACTTAAAGAATCAAATATTAAATATGTAGCTATTGCTTCTGCTTCAGGAAAATCTGCATTAAAATTAGCTGATGAATTAAAAGATGTTACAATTGTAAATGTAACACATTACAGTGGATTTAAAGAACCTAATGTCCTTGATATATCCAATGAAATGAGAAAAAAACTTGAAGATAAAGGAATTATAACCTATGTTGGCTCACATGCTTTAAGTGGTGCTGGTAGAGGAATTTCTAATAAATTTGGAGGAATTACACCTGTTGAAATAGTAGCGGCCACACTTAGAATGCTTTCACAAGGAATAAAAGTTTGTGTTGAAATAAGTCTTATGTTATCCGATGCAGGTATCATTCCAGTGAATGAAGAAACTTTAGCTATTGGTGGAACTGGAAAAGGTGTTGATACTGGAATTATTCTAAGTTCAGTTAATTCAGCAAACATTTTTGATTTAAAAATTCATGAAATAATAGCTATGCCAAGACCATAACTTAATGAATAATTGTTTAAACTCTTTAAAATCATTTTTAATATTCTATCAAAAATGTAATGTAGCTATTATATGTATTAAAATCTTTAAAGATGAGGTTGTGAAAGTCCTTATTATTTTCATTGTATTTGAAAAATTTATTAAATGTACTATTAGATATTTATGGAAACTTTAAGAAAAATGCAAGTTCTATGTGACTATGCACAATATGATCTTTGTGATTATTCTAATGATATTAAGCAATCAAATGCTAATCTTCCTGGAATTTATCATGCCACATCTAATGGTTGTAAAATACCTATATTTAAGGTTTTAATGACTAATAAATGTATTTTTGATTGTAAATATTGCATAAATCAATCTAAACATGAATTTACAAGATTAGAGCTTGAACCACAGGAAATTGCTGATGTTTTTATTGACTACTATCAAAAAAACTATGTGCATGGATTATTTTTAAGTTCAGGGATTATTAACTCTCCAGACCATACCATGGAAAACATGATAGAAGTTGCAAGAATTTTAAGGAAAAATTATGGGTATAATGATTACATTCATCTTAAAATAGTTCCTGGAGCATCAAAGGATTCTATAAAAAGAGCAATGGCACTTTCTAATAGGGTTAGTATAAACTTTGAATCTGCAACCTCAGATGGTTTATCTGAAATAAGTCCAACTAAAAGCTTTAAAAAAGATATTTTTCGTAGATTTAGATGGATTGATTCAATAAAGAAAAAAAATAAAAAACTTGTTCCATCAGGTGCGACTACACAGTTTGTTATTGGAGCCAATAATGAAACAGACCATGAGATTTTATCTTCAATAAAATCATTGTATAAAAATCTAAACATACAACGAAGCTATTTTAGTGCTTTCAACCCTGTAACTGGAACGGAATTTGAAAATAAGGAAAAATGCAGTAGTAAAAGAACAGCTCAACTTTACCATGGTGAGGCACTTATTAACTCATATAAATTCGATATAGATGAAATAGTCTTCGATGAAAATGGTTTACTTTCAGAAGATGAAGACCCTAAATATCTTTCTGCTTTAAATATGAATATATTTCCAGTTGAAATTAATTCAGCTCCTTTACATGAATTATTAAGGGTTCCAGGAATTGGTCCAAAATCAGCTTCTAAAATTATTAGTATTAGGAAAAAAATGCCCTTTAAAACTATTAATGAACTTAAAAAATTAGGGGTTGTTGTAGGTAGAGCAGAACCATTTATTAAATTAAAAGGTAATTTTCAAACCTCTTTAGATTTTTATTATAATGTTTAATTTAGAGTTCTTTGATTTTATAGTTATTAAAATTTTTTTCTATTTCTACACCATCACTTGTTTTATTTATCACTAATCCAGAAAGACTATCACAAGAACACAAAATATCTTGTTCTGGATGGGTTCCTGGAATTATATTGCAACTTAATCGAATGCTATCACCAACAGATAAAACCATATCCAATCTTTTTGAACTTGGATGATCTTTATCTAAAACAATGATTGGGGAGTTCATTTCTCGTGTTAAATATCCCATAGCTTTGATAGCTTTTTCATATTTTTTGCCTTTCCCAAAAGCAGAAATAGCTATTATATCATCTTCTTCAAGAAAAATAGCTATTTCTTCTTTATCTGGAGTCCCTATAAATAAAAACTTCTTTTTAGATGCTTTTATTATTCCAACTGTTCCTGTATCTCCAATTAAGAATAATATCTGTGATTCAGTTAATTTAATATTTTTTATATTCATATAAAATCTTATGAGTAGTGTTAATTATCATTTAATGAATTTAAAGTAGAAATAGAAAAAATAAAGGTAGGTTTAAATATAATTGTTTTAAACCTCTTCTACATTGTCGTTTTGACAAGATGGGCAAATGACTTTTTTACCTAATCCTTTAAACTCATTACCACAATCTAAGCACTTATATTTTTTAGTTTTCAGTTTTTTTATATCCACATCGGCCATTGGCCCTCCAACTGTACACATATAATCACCTTTTTTTTAATTATAATTTTTTAAATCTTTATTTTTAAATATTCATAACAAACAATTAAAATTGTGAAAGTTAAATATAAAATTATTGAGAATTCCTATTTAATAATAAATATATAATTAAATAATCTTATACTTCATTAAGGTTAAATAATCTTAATATTTCATTAATAATATATTTATTTTAATATATAAATACTTTTTTATTATTTTTTTTATTATTTTTTTTATTATTTTTTTTATTATTTTTTTTATTATTTTTTTTATTATTTTTTTTATTATTTTTTTTATTATTTTTTTTATTATTTTTTTTATTA
>JAITPS010000174.1 GCA_031289325.1 Candidatus Methanovirga meridionalis | reverse complement strand
TTATATTATTTAAAATAAGTTTATATTATTTAAAATAAGTTTATATTATTTAAAATAAGTTTATATTATTTAAAATAAGTTTATATTATTTAAAATAAGTTTATATTATTTAAAATTTAAAGTTATAGATTTTTATGAATTAATATTTAAAATTAAATAATTTATAGTGGTTTTGATAAAGTTCTTAATAAATAACTTTTTTAAAAATAAATATTATTAAAAAATATTAATTTAAAATTAATTATATTATTTAAAATTTATTTATATTAATTAAAATTTATTTATATTAATTAAAATTTGTTTAAATTAATTAAAATTTAAAATTATAACTTCTTATAAATTAATATTTGAAATTAAATAATTTAATAAAAAAATTTATCGTTCAAAATTTAAGAACTTTATCATAGTAACTATAATTTAATAAAAAAATTATCATCCAATTTAAGAACTTTTCCATGATGATTTTATTATTGGTGATTATAATGGATTTAAACTTAAAAGTAAATGAAAATGGAAATATGACTATTGCTAATGTTGATGTTAATGAAATTGCAATGGATTATGGAACTCCACTGTATGTAATTGATGAAGAAAGAATAAGAGATAATTATAAAAGAGTTTTCAGTGCATTTACCAAATACTATAAGAAGTTTAGGGTATTGTATGCATGTAAAGCAAATACAAATTTAGCTGTGATGAGAATTCTTGAGGAGGAAGGATCTTCAATAGATGCTGTATCACCTGGAGAAGTTTACATTTCATTAAAAGCTGGATTTGATCCAAAGAGAATATTATTTACAGGTAACAATGTTAAAGATAATGAATTGGAATTTGTGGATGAGCAAGGTGTTTTAATTAATTTAGATTCCATATCTCAACTTGAAAGATTATCTAAAATTGTAAATCCTGAAAATTATAAAATATCTTTTAGAGTAAATCCTATGGTTGGAGCGGGGCATCATAAACACTGTATAACTGGGGGGGTCATGAGTAAATTTGGTATAAAAGAAGAAGAGGCTGCTAATGTTTATAAAAAAGCTATTGATTTAGGTTTTAAGCCTATAGGGATGCATGCACATATTGGGTCAGGTATTTTAGATCCTGAACCTTTTAAATTAGCAACCAATGCACTTTTAGATATTGCTGGAGATGTTGCATCAAAGGTAGATATTGATTTTGAATTCTTAGATCTTGGTGGAGGACTTGGAATCCCATACACTCCTGAGGAAAAAATTCTTGATATTAATAAATTTGCAGAAGAGATAACAGCTATTTTCAAGAATAAAACAAAAGAATATGGTTTAGGAACTCCATATCTCTATATTGAGCCTGGAAGATATCTTGTTGGTGATGCTTCAGTTTTACTTACAAGAGTTAATACAATTAAAAATAGCTATCGCAAGTTTATTGGTGTTGATGCTGGTTTTAATACACTTCTTAGACCTGCAATGTATGATTCATATCATCATATTGTAGTTGCAAATAAGGTCAATAATGAAGAAGTTGAAAAAGTGGATGTTGCAGGCAATGTTTGTGAATCAGGAGACCTTTTTGCAAGAGATAGAATGCTCCCTAAAATTGAAGAAGGAGATCTTTTAGCTATTTTAAATGCAGGAGCTTACTCTTTTTCAATGGCTTCACAATATAATTCAAGACCAAGGCCATCGGAGCTATTAATAAATAATGGGGAAGTTGAAATAATAAGAAAGAGAGAATCTTATAAAGATTTATTTAATAAACAAATGGTCCCTAAAAGATTAGAAAAATAGGACAGTGTAAAAAGAGCATGGATTTTTGCTCATCATTATGTTTATGGTATTACTTTGAAATAAATTGATATCAATTGATTTAACTATTATAAAGGGGATATGAGCCTAAAACTTTCATGAAATATGTTCTAATTTTAATTTCACCTAAAATTTCTTTAATCTTTTTATCATCTTCATGCCCCTCAAAATCAACAAAGAAAATATATTTTCCTAATCCTTCTTTTGAAGGTCGTGACTCAATTTTAGTTAAGTTTATATTCTTATTAGCAAAAAATCCTAAAATATAATAAAGTTCACCAGGGCTATCGTGATAAGTTTCAAATAAAATAGAAGTTTTATTTTTTTCAGATTTTAAAGCTTTATCTCTTGATAAAATGATGAATCGTGTCTCATTATTATCAGTGTCTTGAATATTTTTATCAAGAACCTTCAAATCATATAACCGAGCAGCTTTTAAGCTTCCAATAGCTGCGGAATTATCTTTTTCAGCTATTAATTTAGTGGCTGCAGCTGTACTTAATGTAAAAATAGGTTTCATTCCCTTATTTTCTAAATAATTTTGGCACTGTGCTAATGCTTGTGAATGTGAATAAACATATTTAATATCTGAAATTTCATTGTCTTTTTTAGCTATTAAATTGTGATTAATAGGAAGTATTATTTCTCCTTGAATGAAGAGTTTAGAATGTACAAGTAAATCTAAGGTTATGCCAACTGGACCTTCAATAGAGTTTTCAATAGGAACAACCCCAACATCACATTTTTTATTTTCTACTGCTTTTAAAACAGACGGTATTGAGCAATAAGCAGATAAATTTTCTCCTAAAGAAGATGCTACTTCATGAGTAAAAGTCCCTTCAGGTCCTAAAAAAGCTATAGATTTAATTTAAATAATCCCCCAAACTAATGTTTTAATATTTTCTAAATTATGAAATTATTAAATAAATTATGAAATTATTAAATAATACTCAATTGATAAAATTCTTAGTAAGTAAATTTTTTAAAAATAAATAAAATTTTTTTTTAATTTTAATATAAATATGAATTAGCTATTAAAATAAATGAAGGTCATTAATTTTTAAAATAAAATATTTCTTTAAATTATAGTGATTTTGGTAAAGTTTTTAATAAATAATTTTTTTAAAAATAAAATATTATTAAAAAATATTAATTGAAATTTATTTATATTATTTAAAATAAGTTTATATTATTTAAAATTTAAAATTATAGATTTTTATAAAATAATATTTAAAATTAAATAATTTATAGTGATTTTGGTAAAGTTTTTAATAAATAATTTTTTTAAAAATAAAATATTATTAAAAAATATTAATTGAAATTTATTTATATTAATTAAAATAAGTTTATATTAATTAAAATTTAAAATTATAGATTTTCATAAAGTAATATTTAAAATTAAATAATTTAATAAAAAAATTCATACTTACAAAATTTAAAAACTTTTCAATAATGATTATAATTAATAAAATTAAATAATTATAGTACATCCCTTAACTTTTGAGACAAATGTTCATGAATTCATACTGAAAAAAGTACAAAATCATTTATATTGACTTAAAAATTCGTTTTGAATAGCTACAACCTCTTGACTATTTTTAGCAGAACTATAATCTTCAAGAATTTCAAAATTCAACTCAATAAAAGTATGACCCCATTTAAAACTTGATATGATCTCTTTTGCCTCTTCTTTAAAGTTTGTTATATACAATGTAGCAACTATCGCCTCTGCAGTTGAAAGTTTAGATGGCTTTCCATAGTTGACTGGATTTGCAGCTATTAAAAAAGGAAGAACTCTATGAAATTTACTTAAATTAAAAAGTTTAGATGATTTAGAAACATTATTCCAAGAACAGTCTAAAGCTACCACCCCTTTTCTATAAATAATATACTTATCGTTAGGAGAAACTGCTTTTATAGAATATGGGTTTAGAATAATCGCCCCTCTTGGAATCTGATTAAGGTGATAAACTATTTTTGCTTTATTTAGTTTTTCCATCTTTAAAGCTGTGCATTTTTTCTTATCACATTCTTTTCCATTAAAAATAGTAATTCTCATTTTAAACATCAGCCCCTAATCATCAGAGTTAATATCTATAAATTTCTTATTTTGCATAATAGCTACTTTTAGTGGTTTTGATAAAGTTCTTAATAAATAACTTTTTTAAAATTAAATATTATTAAAAAATATTAATTTAAAATTAGTTACATTATTTAAAATATATTTATATTAATTAAAATATAATTATACTATTTAAAATTTAAAATTATAGACTTTTATAAATTAATATTTAAAATTAAATAATTTAATAAAAAAATTATAATAATTATTTTTAAACAGGTAAATAAATTCTCCTAAGTTGAAAATAAAATTTCAACAATAAAAAAATAAAAAGCATTATTTAAAAAATTAATTTAAAATTAATTTAAAATTTTTAAAAACAGAGAATGTATTCCCATAAGTTGAAAACAAATTTTCAGCAATAATCTATTTAAAAATAAATGATTAATTACAAACATTTTTTATAACACTATATTTTAAAATTTAAGAACCCTTCCATAAGGACTATAATTAATTTATTTTTTTAATTAATTTAGCTACATTCTCTCCAAATTTTTGGATTGTTGCAACACCTTCACTATCTGCATGTGATGTTTTCTCCCCAAAGGCAAAAACAATATTCCAATAATCAGAACCTACCATTATCATATCATTTATAGGGAAAAACATTGACATTTCCTGCAAGGTTAAGCTTTGACCTCCTCTTCTTGCAACAGCTATTGGTCCTCCAACCATCCAAGATAAAAATTTATTGTTTCCTTTGGAAACTTTTCCAATTCTTTGAAGTGCAGACATTATATCTCCTCGAGCAGTGCCAAAGTAAACAGGAGCAGCTGGAATAAATCCTTCGCTGTCTCTTATTTTATCAATTATTTCATCTAAGCCATCTTTAAGAACACAGTTTCCTTTAGTACTACATTCATTACATGCTATACAAGAATTTACATTCATTCCTCTAAGTGAAACAATTTCAGTATCTACACCGTTCTCTTCAATAACTTTTGCACAAATATCTAATATTTCCATTGAATTACTATCTTTTCGTGGACTTCCACTTAACAATATAACTTTTGCCATTTTTTCATCTCCAATATTTTTTTATAATGAATTTAAACAATCACATTCATAATCAAGAGGAATATCTTTAATTGAATTAAGAATTATCCTAATTATTTCCTCTTTTTTGATTTCCATCATCTCAAAAACTTCTTCTATAGTTAGTTTATCTTTAGATAAAGATGTTGAATAATTTGTAACTACACATATTGAACTATAACAAATTCCTTTCTCTTTTGCAAGAACTGCTTCTGGAAGACCAGTCATTCCTATAATATCTCCACCTAACTTTTGAAACATTTTAATTTCAGCACCTGTTTCAAAACGAGGTCCTTCAGTGCAAACATAAACTCCTTTTTTAACTATATTTCCATTTTTACTTATTATATTTCTTAAACGATTACAGTAAGGTTGGCTGAAGTCAGTATGAACAACTTCATCGTCAAAAAAGGTTTTATCTCTTTTATAAGTAAAATCAATGAAATCGTCAGGTAATATTAGTGAACCTGGAGGATTATTTTCACTTAATGAACCCACAGCATTTGTAGCTATTATTTGATTAACACCCAATTCTTTAAGTGCAAAAATGTTGGATCTATAGTTTATCATGTGTGGTGGAGTTTTATGTCCAATTTTATGTCTTGGTATAAAGACAATATTTTTATCATTCATTTTAAATAGGTAAACATCAGTAGAATCACCATAAGGAGTATTAATACTTTTTTTTTCTAAATCCATACCATCAGTAATTCCATATATTCCACTACCACCTATAATTCCAATTTTTTTAGTCATATACTTAACTTCCTTTATCATTGCCTATTAATTATATATTTAAATTAACCTTTTGTGACTGCTAATGGAGTGACTTTAGCTACAAGTTTAGCTATTCCTGTTTTATCAATAGTTTCAACAACTTGATCGACATTTTTATAAGCCTGTGGTGATTCTTCAGAGACAATAGATTTTGAACTTGCCTTTAAAAGTATTCCCCTATTATTCAAATCATGTTCTATTGTATCTGGATTAAATTGTTTTTTAGCTTTACTACGACTTAATATTCTTCCAGCTCCATGTGCGGCCGAACCAAAAGTCTCTTCCATAGCTATTTCAGTTCCATGTAAAATATATGATGATGTTCCCATAGTTCCAGGAATTAAAACTGGTTGACCTACATTTCTATATTTTGAAGGAATTTCTTTTCGTCCTGGACCAAATGCTCTTGTAGCTCCTTTTCTATGAACTAAAACTTCATTATTTTGACCTTTGATTTTATGAACCTCTTTTTTAACAATATTGTGAGCTACATCATAAATAATATTCATATCCATATCTTCAGCACTTCTTTTAAAAACATTCTCAAAGATTTCTCTAATCCAATGAAGAATTATTTGTCGATTTACCCAAGCATAATTAGCTGCAGCAGACATGGCTTTAAAATAATCTTGTGCTTCATGTGAATCCCAAGGAGCACATGCTAATTGTCTATCTGGAACATTAACCTTATATTTTTTATATGCTTTATCCATTAATCTAAGATAATCAGAACATACTTGATGTCCACAGCCTCTTGATCCAGTATGAATCATCACGGTTATATTTCCTTCTTCTACACCAAATGTTTTTGCAACTTCATCATTGTAAAGCTCATCAATTTTTTGGATTTCAATGAAATGATTTCCAGATCCTAAAGATCCAAGCTGAGGAATCCCTCTTTGTTTTGCTCTATCACTTACTTTCAAATGATCTGCCTCTTCCATAACCCCATTTTCTTCTATAAATTCAAGGTCTTCATCCCAAGCATATCCATTTTCAACAGCCCATAGAACACCCATATCAAGAACATCATTTATATCATTTGGACTTAATCTGATTTTACCTTTGCTTCCAACTCCAGAAGGAACATTATTAAAAATATTCTCTATAAGTTCCTTCATTTTTGGTTTAACATCATCTTCTGTTAAATTAGTTTTAATCATTCTAACTCCACAATTAATATCAAAACCAACACCGCCAGGACTAATAATGCCTGTACGATTATTAAATGCTGCAACTCCTCCGATACTAAAACCATAACCAAAATGGATATCAGGTAAACCAATCGAATACTTTGCAATTCCAGGTAAACATGCTACATTAGCAACTTGATTAATAGCTTCATTTTCAAGTGTTAATAATCCTTCTTCTTCAAGATAAAGTCTTCCAGGAACTCTCATCTCTTTTTTATAACTACTTGGAATTTCCCAAACATCTGGACGAATTTCCTCAATGATATCTTTTATTTTCATAAGTAATCACATATTGTTAATTTTAATTGTATTTCTATAAAACATGTTATATAAATTTTACATTAATTATAGTAAGACATCACAAAATGTTTAAAATAATAAATAAAGCTTTTAGTTAACATTTTTCAAATATTTTTTTCTAAATTTCATTTAAAATATTTTAATTTAACTTTTAATGATTATACTTTAATAATGAAACTTAAATTTTTTGAAACTTAAATTTTTTATGAATCTTAAATTTTTTATGAATCTTAAATTTTTGCAAAAATCATTTCTTCCAATTTTCTTGAAATCAATTTTTGTAAAATTAAAATTGTTATTTTTAAAAAATAAATAAAATAAACTATTTAATTATAAATTAATAAAATATATTATGGTGATTTTAATAAAACTCTTAATAAATAATTTTTGTAAAATTAAATAATTTTTGTAAAATTAAATAATTTTTGTAAAATTAAATAATTTTTGTAAAAATAAATATTATTAAAATATATTTATTTAAAATTATTTATATTAATTAAAATATATTAATATTATTTAAAATTTAAAATTATGGATTTTTATAAATTAATATTTAAAATTAAATAATTTAATAAAAAAACTTATCATTTTAAAATTTAAGAACTTTTTCATAATGTCAATAATCAAAATAAATTTATATTGCTTTAAATTTCAAATTATAGATTTTCATGAAACAATATTTAAAATTAAATAATTTAATAAAAAAATTTATCATTTCAAAATTTAAGAACTTTTTCATGAGGAATATAACTAATTTTAAAAATAATAATTTTAATTTTAAAATTTGATTCTAAAGAAAAAATTTGATTCTACACTATAAACTAAATATAAACTATATTATTCAATTAATTAAAATATATATTATTAAAGAAATTAATAATTTTTTTTAATTAAAAACGATTATAGAAGATTAAATGAAAGTTAGAAACAGATATTTTTTAAATAAAAAAAAATTAAAAAGGATTAAGAAGGATTTAGGAGAATATTCTTCGATTCTACACAATAAAAAAAAGATAGAATACTTAGAAGCTGATCCCATTCCTTTTATCTTAGTCGATGATGAACCAGTAGCCATATTAATTGATGATAAACCCTATCCAACATTAAAATATTTAATCAATAATAAAGACACGAATATTAAAGAAGTTGTTGTTGATATGGGGGCTGTGAAATTCATGGCAAATGGTGCAGATGTTATGAGTCCAGGGATTACAGATGCTTCTGAAAATATAGTTAAAGGAGATATAGTTGTTATTGTTGATGAATCCCATGGTAAACCTTTAGCTGTTGGAGTGAGTTTAATTACAAGCAATGAAATGATTAATAATAATAAAGGAAAAGCTGTTAAAACTCTTCACTTCATTGGAGATGATATTTGGAATCTTAAAATTTAAAATAAACTTTTATATTCTTTAATTTGAGAGTGTTTATATGGAACTTAGATATTCCTCTGGAAATATTAAAAATCCGAATGTTCATAAAATTGGTATAATTGCTCTTGGTTCTCATTTAGAAAATCATGGTCCTGCACTTCCAATTGATACAGATGCAAAAATAGCTTCTTACATTGCATTAAATGCATCATTACATAGTGGAGCTAAATTTTTAGGCGTTATTTATCCAGCATATGAAATAGATGAAATAAATCATGGCATACATAACAGTTTAAATGATTTAGTTAATAATATCATCGAAACTTTAAATTCTGGAAAGAAATTCTTAGGTATTGATAAAGTAATTATTGTAAATGCTCATGGAGGAAATTTGCCTCTTTATCAATGTTTAGATAGAATTGAATATGAAACCGATCTTATTATTCAATTAAACAATAAAATTGTTGAGAGAGAAGGTCCTCATGGAGGTTCTGGTGAACTTTCAATGGGCAAAGTCTTAGGAATATTAAATGAAAACGAAATTGAAAATCAAGCTAATGTAAAAATATATGGTGAAGTAGGATTACATAAGTTTAATGATGCCAGAGCAAAAGACCCCAACATTGAAATGGGAGCCATTGAAATTGAAGAAGAAGGAGTTTATGTTGATTTAGATTATGGAAAACAATTATTTAACTTAGCTATTAATTCCGTTCTATTGGATATTGAAAAATTCTTAGATTTTTAAATTCATGGCTATAGTACATAATTTAACTAAAATAAAATCTTTAATTTTTTATAGTAATAAAAACTATTGAAATAAATATTTAAATAAGAATATTAAATTAATATTAAGTTTTATTTAAAAATTTGAAAGTATTTAAGTTATAATTTTGAATTTAAACAAATTATTTATATTAATTAAAATTTACTTATATTAATTAAAATTTACTTATATTAATTAAAAAGTACTTATATTAATTAAAAAGTATTTATATTAATTAAAAAGTATTTATATTAATTAAAATTTACTTATATTAATTAAAATTTACTTATATTAATTAAAATTTACTTATATTAATTAAAATTTACTTATATTAATTAAAAAGTATTTATATTAATTAAAAAGAATTTATATTAATTAAAAAGAATTTATATTAATTAAAAAGAATTTATATTAATTAAAAAGAATTTATATTAATTAAAAAGAATTTATATTAATTAAAAA
>JAITPS010000170.1 GCA_031289325.1 Candidatus Methanovirga meridionalis | reverse complement strand
TAAAATATATTTATATTAATTAAAATTTAAAATCATGAATTTTTATAAAGTGATATTTAAAATTAAATAATTTAATAAAAAAATTTATTATTCAAAATTTAAGAACTTTTCCATAAAAGAATTTATTTTATTTTATTTTATTTTATTTTATTTTATTTTATTTTATTTTATTTTATTTTATTTTATTTTATTTTATTTTATTTTATTTTATTTTATTTTATTTTATTTTATTTTATTTTATGTGTTAGTTTAATTAATTAATAAAACGAGCATCAGAAAGCTTATCTTTAGCAGAAAGATGTTTTTCTTCAAACCAACCAATTTTTATAGAATCATTTTTAATTCCATTTAGTTGAGGAACATAAGGTTTAATATCTAATAGTGGAGTTCCATCAAGAATATCCATATTAGAAATATAAAGAATATTATCTTTAATTGAATCTAATTTAACAATTGATAAACCTATGGAATTAGGTCTTTTTGGAGACCTTGTTGCGAATACACCATAGATATTATTATCTAAAAAAGGTGTTACTTCAAGAGAAAATCCTTTAGACTTATGCAAATAGTAAATTAATATAAGATGTGAAAATCCATTTAAATCTTTTAAACCATTTTTTAAGTCTTTATTAATATGTATTTCACCTTTTACTCCTTCACCACCAATTGGTTGAATAGGCATTCCTTTTAAATTTTTAAAAGGAGAATATATAATTCCAATACTGTTAAATTCTATTTTAGACATAGTTATTCACTTAAAAATATTGTTATTGTTAAGAAAGGAATTTAAGATACTAAAAACTTTAAATAAGAATAAAATCATGGTTAACAGGCAATTATTTAATATAACAATTACTTAGTAATAAGTTCTTGATAAAGAAGAGGTAAAAATGTACCTATGTCTGTTACAATACTAACTACCTGAGCACTACCACGATCAGAAAGTTTAGTAACTGTTGCAGGATTAATATCTACACAGATGCTTTTAACTTTTGATGAAATTATATTTCCAGTAGCTATTGAATGTAGCATTGTAGCTATCATAATAACCATGTCAATATTTTGAGAATAATGTCTCATGAGTTCTTGAGCTTCAATAGAATCTGTTATTACATCAGGAAGTGGTCCATCATCTCTAATTGAACCAGCTAAAACATAAGGAACATTATTTTTAATACATTCATACATAATACCTTTTTTTAAAACACCATTTTCAACAGCATTTTTAATAGAACCTTGATCATTAATCTCATTAATAGCTCTAATATGATTTCTATGACCTTTACTTACAACATTTCCTGTTTTTATACAAACACCAAGGGATGTTCCATAAAGTGCATTTTCAATATCGTGTGTTGCTAATGCATTCCCTGCAAATAAATAGTCAATAAAACCATTTTTAATCATCTTTGATAGTAAATTTGCAGAACCTGTATGCACAATAGCTGGACCACCTACAATAGCTATTTTTCCACCATTCACCTTAATTTCTTTGATTTCATTAGCAATATTCTGTATCATGGATTTCAATGGTTTTTCTGATGAAACATCACTATTCATAAATTCAAAAACGCCTTTCTTACCTCTTGGTCTTTGTGGAGGAGTGACTTTAATGCCTTCTCTTCCAACTACAATTAAATCTCCTTTTTTAACTTTCGAGATGGTTTTACATGATGCTTGTTTGCTTTCCTTATCAATACTTATCATACAATCCATTTCAATATTTTCAACTAAAAGCCAATCCCCATCATAGAGAATATGTGTGGTGTGATTTGTTGTTGAATAAAAATCAGATGGAACAACTTTATCTTTAGGAGATTCCATTAATGTAACTTCTTTTATTTCAGATATTGAAGCCCCTAATTCACTTAATTCATCCAGGATACTATTTAATAAAGTAGGTGAATCAGCGGAAACAAATATTCTTGCTTTACTAATATCTGATTTTCTCTTTCCAATTTCAAAATCAAGAATTTTAAAGTCTCCACCTTGATTCATGATAGCATCTAATGCTTTTGGCAAGATTAAAGAGTCAATAATATGACCAGATAATTTGATTTCTCTTTGATTCATGTTTTTCATCTTTGAGGTCAATATAATGTTTAATTAAAAGTGTACATTATAGCCATTATGGAAAAGTTCTTAAATTTGGAAAAGTTCTTAAATTTGGAAAAGTTCTTAAATTTGGAAAAGTTCTTAAATTTTGAAATGATAATTTTTTCATTAAATTATTTAATTTTAAATATTATTTCATGAAAATATATAATTTTAAATTTTAAATAATATAAATATATTCTAATTAATATAAATAATTATAAATCAATATTTTTCAATAATATTTATTTTTAAAAAAGTTATTTATTAAGAATTTTATCAAAACTACTATAATTAAAATATGACTATAATCTATTTATAAATAATAATTTATATAAATAATAATAATTATAAATATAAATAATGATATAATAAAATTATAATAATAATAAAATTAACAATTTAAAATTATTCACTTTAAAATTATTCACTTTAAAATTATTTATATAATTGAAATATAATAATTTAATTGAAATATAATAATTTAAATATAAAATTTAATTTTATATATTAATAAAATGATTATAATTTTATTATTTAATGTAATTAAAATTTTGTAATATATCATGAGCATGCCTTATTAGTTACTTTTTTTACTTTACAAAATTTTTATTAGTACTTTAAATTTAGAGTATTAATAAATTTAGAATATGCTATTAATCAATAATAAATAAATGATTTATTCATTGATTAATCTTATTTTAAAGAATATTTTTATTTAAAAATTCATATAAATTAATATTTTAAAAATAGTTTGAATTCATTATTGGATTGAATAAAGACATAGTTTTTCTAACTTGCAGAATAGAAAATTATTCAAATAATAAAAATGATTATTTAGAAAATGAGTATTTTAATAAAAGATATTATTCTAATTATTAAATATAAAAATTAAAATAGTTTTTAAAATTATTTTTTTAAAGCAACATAATTAAAAGTTAAATTAAAAATTATAAAAAGTTAAATTAAAAATTAATTAAATTAAAAATTATACAAAGTTACATTAAAAATTAATTAAATTAAAATAATTAAATTATAAAAAAAATTAAATAATGAAATACCATAATTAAGGAGAAATATTATGGATAGAGAAAAGAAAAAGAAAATAATTAAAACTGCTGGAATAATAGTTGCTTTAGTGTTAATAGCTTTTGTACTTAGAGCACAAACATACGATATGAGTGCATTTCCTCAAGAAACTAAAGAAATATTTACTGATTCAGATGGACTCCCTTACTTTAGTGAAATGGACTCTTACTATCACCTTAGACTTATTGAAAACTTTGTAGATCATGGATATTTTGGAGATACAATAGTAAACAATAGTCAATGGGATAACCATAGACTATCACCAGATGGAATTGAGTATTCCTATCAACCAATGATATTTTATGTGACTCTCCTATTCTACAATTTAGTAAATTTAATATTTCATGGAATCCCAATAAAGTTTGTTGCTTACTGGACTGGTGCTATTTTAGGTTCGCTTGTTGTTATTCCTGCTTTCATTATTGTGAGAAGAATAACAAATGCCTATGGAGGTGTAGTTGCAGCATTACTCGTTGCGATGTCCCCCAACTTCTTTGCTCACACATTTGCTGGATTTTATGATACTGATATGTTCACAGTGTTATTACCACTTATAATGCTATTTTTCTTTATAGAGTCTATTCGTAATAAAAATCCTAAATTTAGAATAATATCTGGAATATTAACTGCTATTACTGTGATAGTCTTCTCTCTTTCATGGGCATCATACATATTTTATCCTGCTATTTTTGTATTTGCAATAATCATGTTTTTAGTTTTAGGATTAATATTTAAAATAAGATTATTTAAACCTATAAAAGATTATCCAAATATAAAAACATGGTTTATAAATCAAAAAGAAATATCTGCTATAACTATAATTCTAATAGTATCTTTTATTGGTTTATCATTTACAGTAGGACTTGATAACATTATAAATAGTATTTTTGGACTTTTTGGTTCATTGAATCTTCAAAGTGCTGGTGGACTTGGTAACTATCCAAATGTTGCGGTTTCAATTGGGGAGCTACAGAAACCAGCTATTCTTAGTGGAGGATTATTTGGATTATTTTCATCAAGTAGTGGAGGAATTATCAATGGTGTAGGAGGAATATTAGTATTCTTTGCTTCATTGTTCATGATTTTTATTTTCATCCATAGTTTCTGGAATTTAAGAAATATTAGAAATAAGGATTTAAAGGGTAAAAAACTTCCTAAATCTAAAAGAAAAAGTGGAGGAAACATTATTAAAGCAGCGAAAAATAAAGGATTCATTGAAAAATTTGCTGATCTAACCATTAATAATAATGTTGAAGAAAGCAAAAAAGAAATGCTTTTATATATTACTACCTTTGGGTCTTGGATACTAATAACCTTAGTTGCATCTTTTACTGGTTCAAGATTCATAGCATTTTTCGTTATTCCTATTGCTTTAACAGCTGGAATATTTGTAGGATACATTTACCAATATATTAAAAAATACACTGAAAATAACAATTTGTTATATATATCAATACTATCTTCATTATTAATAAGCTATTCACTGTTAATGGTATCCACTGAATTCTTATATCCTTTAATTGTTCTTATTGTATTAATATTATTATCCTATCTTTTAATATATGGTCAAAAAACTATTTTTAGTAATATTAAGAAGTTAAAAAGATTAAATAGAGTAAAAGGAAGCTTTGTTGTTTTATTATTATCTTTAGCTCTTATCGCACCTACAATTACAGGAGCTTACTATGTCTCCACATATTCACAACCAGGTACAAGTGACCCTATGTGGAATTCAATGGAAAATATTAAAGCAACACAGCCTAATGATACTGTTATAGCATCATGGTGGGATTACGGTTATTTATTTGAAATAGCAGCTAATAGAATGACTGTATTTGATGGTGGTTCACAATCTGGTGAAAGAGCATATTGGATGGGAAAAGCTATTTTAACATCAGATGATAAACTATCTTCAGCTATTCTTAAAATGTTAGCTACTACTGGTAATAGAGCAATAGATGCTTTAAATAATTACACTAATGATAAAGGAAAAGCTGCAATGATTTTAGAAGATATTTTACCTAAATCAAAGACTGAAGCCAATAATACTTTAATAAGTAGCTACAATTTAACAACAGATCAAGCCAATACAATTGTAAATTATAGTCATCCTAATAATCCAAGACCAGTAGTCTTTGTGATGAGTTCTGATATGATAAGTAAAGCTGGGGTATGGAGTAACTTTGGATCTTGGGATTTTGAGGCTCAAGAGGGTGAAATAAGTCAATATATAACCAATCCTCAATCTAGCTCACCGATGACACAAAATGAAACTGGTAATATTACAGAAATGATAAACTATCAACAAGGAGAAGGAAATAATTCAGTTGTATTTAAAACTATATTTACTAAGTATACAAATGGTTCTACAGACATAAAGTTTGTTGCAAGCCATGATGATGGAACTCCAATTTTACTTCAAGATGGTAGTGAATTTAAGCCACAGTTTAATGGTAGAGAAATACTTATATCTGATGCTAAGGTTGTTGAAAATGGGAATTTAACTGATGATAAAACTTTGAATGAGGGTGGAGATTACTCATTACTCATTCTAGGGAATGATGGTATTTATCAATCTATTTTGATGAGTAAAGATTTATCCAATTCCATGTTTACAAAACTTTATCTTACGAATGGAGCAGGTCAAAGTTCATTTGAAAATGTTGGTAATGAAAATGGTGTTTCTTTATGGAAAATCAAATAAAAATTTTTTAAACTAAAATCATTGCTTGTTAATTATATGTTTTCTATAATCAACTAACATTTTTTATAATTAACTAACATTTTTTATAATTAACTAACATTTTTTATAATTAACTAACATTTTTTATAATTAATTAACATTTTTTATAATTAATTAACATTTTTTATAATTAATTAACATTTTTTATAATCAACTAACATTTTTTATAATTAATTAACATTTTTTATAATTAATTAACATTTTTTAAATTTGATGTTATAATTATTGTTAACAAATATATTATTATATCTATTTAATATTCACTGGTGATTATTATAAACACAATTTTTTCTATTGGGCATTCTGCACATGATATAAATGTATTTATCAAGTTATTAAAAAAGAATAAGATTAATAAAATTTTAGATGTTAGAAGTGTGCCTTTTTCAAAACATACACCCCAATTTAATAGAGAATCAATTAAATCTAAACTTAAAAATGAAGATATTGAATATAAATTCATGGGAGATGTTTTTGGTGCAAGACAAAAAGATGAAAGTTTATATTCACCAGAGGGATTTTTAGATTTTGATAAAGTTAGGGAAACAAACAAATTTAAGGATGCTGTTGATAATATTATTATTAATGAAATAAATAAAGGAAAAAGTATTTCTTTAATGTGCAGTGAAAAAAATCCTATTGATTGTCATAGAACAATACTTGTTGGTAGAGCTTTTGATAATAAAAAAGTAAAAGTTGAACATATATTAACTGATGGAACCACAATATCTCAAAAAGAAATAGAAGAAAAACTACTTGAATACTACGATTTCCCTAATAAAAAACAAAAAAGTATATATGATTGGGAAAATTCTCAAAATTCCCAAGAGACTGATTATATAAATAAAGCTTACAAAAAAAGGAATAAAGAAGTAAATTATTATCTTAATTCCAATTAGGTGTTAAAATGGAAATATATACGATAGGATCTTCAAAAAAATCTTCAAAAGATTTTTTTAATAGTCTATGAAAAAGTTCTTAAATTTTGAATGATGAATTTTTTTATTAAATTATTTAATTTTAAATATTAATTTATAAAAATATATAATTTTAAATTTTAAATAATTTAATCTTATTTTAAATAATTTAATCTTATTTTAAATAATTTAATCTTATTTTAAATAATTTAATCTTATTTTAATTAATATAATTAATTTTAAATGAATATAGTTTAATAAGATTTAATTTTAAAAAAATTATTTATTAAGAACTATATCAAAGCTACTATATTCCAATTTTAAATTTTAATTAAAATTGATATTTTTTTTTATTTTAAAAAATTTTTAGTTTTTAAAGTTAGAAAATTTATAATTTTCTTCATTGAAATTTTTTATTTCAATTAGAAAAACGAAGTTTTCTGTATTTAAGAGTTAAAAATGGTATATAAATAAAAAATAAACTATCATATAGCTTAAATTAAAAATAAATAAATTCATATTATTATTACAAGCAATAAAGAATTCACATCAAGAAAAATTTTTAAATTGATTGAAATGATTTAATTTAATTAAAATTATTTTAAATTATTTTATTAAACTTATAAATAAATTTAAATATTTAATTTCTAAACTAAATAGTTTATAATCTATTATTAATTTAAATATTTAATTTCTAAACTAAATAGTTTATAATCTATTATTAATTTAAATATTTAATTTCTAAACTAAATAGTTTATAATCTATTATTAATTTAAATATATGATTTAAGATGAATTAAGTTTTGATTAAAATAATTTCAGAAAAATAATTGTCATCCAGTTTCTAAAAAAAGCAATAGCAATAATAAAAAAATGAATCATGATAGAAAAAGGTGAAAAAAGTGGAAAAGTATCAAATTAAAGAAAAAGATAACATAAAACATATAAAAGATTATTTTCTTAACAATAAAGATCATGTAAAAGGGGTTAATTTAGGTTCTTATAAAATAGTTGGAGTTGGTAGACAAAGTCTAATGTTGAAACATGCGAATGGAGATTCTGTATGGGTAAATTATATTGATTTGATTAAATCAATTAAGAATCCAGATGAAGCAACAGGTTACATTGCATTGATTATTCAAAAATTTGTGGATGGAGTAACTATTAATGTAAATGATGAAACAGAGGCAGAGGAGATATTTAGAAAAGTTATAGATAAAACAGGAGGGTATAATGACTTGCTTAAAATTCAATCCTTACTTCAGGATAAAATCAAAAAATTACAGAAAGAAGGTAATTACAGAGAAAGATTAGATTTAAATACATTATTTCCAAAAATAACAATAAACGAAGTATCAAAATCAACGACTCTTTTAAAATCAGACGATAGATCTTTAAATATTGATAGTGAATTAAATGAAAATGATGAATTAAGAAATGAAAAATTAATCTTGAATTCATTAGAGGATATCCTTAAAAAAGAATATAATCTTACTAATTTTCAATACAGAGGAGTTGCTAATCTAAATACATTGAAAGAGACAATTAAATGGCAAATAAATGAAATAACGGGAATATTTAACAATGAATATACCGATGGTTTCTTTAAAATTAATAAGGAAATAGCTGAAATTTACTATCTGAAATTAGAAAATAAAAAATTTTAATATCTATTATATGTTATTTTTAGTAGTATAAAAGGGTTTAATGCATTTTATAGCGATTTTTATAATTTTATTAAAAAATAAGGGATAGTATACCGAGATAACCCATCTTCTGTTTAACAGCATTCATCTTTGCGAACTACCTTGCCTCGAGAGTTGTCATCAGCATGTTTGTTCTTGCACCCTATAGATTAGCCGTTTCACCGATCCTTTTAATGTCTATCAGCTATTGCATCATTATCATTCATTAAAAGACGTGTCGTTTCTGCTCCAGTGTCATACTTCTCAGCATATGTTTTTCAACAATTATAGTTCTCTATGGTGGATGGAGTTTCCTAAGTTAACTAATAACCAGTAGCTGTCTTCGGTTTACTATCATTAAATTATTATATAATTCATTATAAATAAATGTTTTGCATAACAAAATTAAAATTTAAAATTAAAATTTTTTATTTTTCGTATGTTCAAAAATTGCATCTTCAAGAGCATAATAAAATATTTTATATTTATTCATGAACATCCACTCATTATAATCGGTTCCTATTTCACAATAAAAATCACATTTGATGTGAACATATGTTTCACATGGAGATTAAGTTCCTATTTCACAATAAAAATCACATTCGACTATAATTCTCATGGAAAGATTCTTAAGTTTTGAATGATAATTTTTTGTTATAGTGTATGAAATAATGTTTTTAAGCAAGGAAGTTTTTAAAATGAAACATAAGTATTAAATTTGTAATTAAAAAAATTATAATTATTATTTTTAAAAATGAATAAATAAAAATTATTATTTAAAAAATTAATTCAATTTTAATTTGAAATTTTTAAAAATAAAATATTTAAAAATAAGTGATTAATTAAAACATTTTTCCCACCACTATAATAATATATTTTAACAATATTTATTTTTAAAAAAGCTATCTAATAAGAACTTTATCAAAACCACTATAGTATATCAATTGTTAAGAATCTCAAATCATTATCTTCGATACAAAATCAAAAAATGCTTTCATAGCTTTAAATTGTCGAACTTTCATCACTGATACTTGTATAGGTATATCTTAAACATTTTGATCCATATTAAGACCAAATATTCATTCTTTCCAATAATATCTAAAAAAACCTCAACAGTTATCACATCACATGAAACCTTAATATTCTTTTAAACATATTTACAGTAGTAGCATCAGGAATTCATAAAAATTTAAAATCCAAAATTTGGTTTTTAGGTAGAAAAAATTTAGACCATACACATAAAAAGAAATATATCATGCACCAAAATAATTTAAAATAAACAGGAATAGTATTAATAAGAAATAGCAGGGCCTAGATTTGAACTAGGACTCTCGGGGTTATGAGCCCCGCGGGATCACCAGACTACCCCACCCTGCTAAATGAAATTTTAATTTTCTTTTTAATTTTCTTTAAAAATAAATATTATATTTAATAAAAGTTAAGAAATATTAATTTAATTAATGTTTATTTAATATGTTATATAAAGGTTTTTATTAAATTTATAAAAATGAAATTTATAAAATGGGGCCGGAGCCGAGATTCGAACCCGAGTCACAGGATCCACAGTCCCGTAGGATGACCAAACTACCCTACCCCGGCATTTATAAAAAAATGAATTTTCATTGAATTAAAACTTTTTAAAGACTATAAATCTATAATCCATATTTACAAATAATTATTTTGAATAAAACTCTTAGTTTCAATCATACTAAAATTTTAATGCGGGAGCAGGGATTCGAACCCTGGTAGACCTATGTCAACAGGTCCTAAGCCTGTCCCCTTTGACCAGCTCGGGCACCCCCGCTTCGATTAAAGGTGGACTTCATTAAAATTACTATGAAATCTTTAACAAGAGATTAGTGCTCTGGCCGGGATTCGAACCCGAGTCTTCGGCTCGAAAGGCCGAAATGATTGGCCGGACTACACCACCAGAGCATAAATTTACAACTAAACATTAATTTAAACAGATGAACATTATTATTAATAAAAATTCCATTAAGTTAGAATTTTTATCGGCACTGTAAAAAGAGGATGGATTTTTACAATTGAAAAATTAAGAAAATCAAAGATTTTCTAATTGAAATAAAAAATTTCAATAAAGAAAAACTTCGTTTTCTAATTGAAATAAAAAATTTTAATAAAAAAAAATCAAAGATTTGTTATCAAAGATAACTTAGAAGAATCGAAGATTTTTCGTTTCTAACTTTGAAAATAGAAAATTTTTTAAAATTAAGAAATTAGGCTAAAAATTTGATGATATGTAAATGGTTTAAATTTTTTCTCTCTGAAAGCCAAATTCCAAATTCCCATCCTCTTTTTACAGTACCTAATTTTAAAATAAAAATTATTGCTAATAAGTTAAAATTATTGCTAATAAGTTAAGATTTTAAAACTCATGGGCCCAATGGGGTTCGAACCCATGACCTCCCGGTTATGAGCCGGACGCTCTACCTGGCTAAGCTATGGGCCCTTTTTTTAAACGCCGTCGACAGGGCTCGAACCTGTGACCAATCGGTTAACAGCCGAACGCTCTACCTACTGAGCTACGACGGCAGGGGTATAAAATTAGTGAAATAAATATTTTTATTCTTAGTATTATAAGATTAACAACCATAATCGTATAATAATTTATTTAAAATAATTAATTTTTATAACTTAAATATTAGTTGTATATACAATATAATTATATTGACAATCATAATATATAAAGGTTTTGCAAAAAATGTTATAAACTTTAGGTGTATGGATTTTATTTTTAACTCTTTATTAATATATTCTCTTATTTTTCCTCTTATTTTTCAAAACATAATTTTTAAAATCTTTAGTTTTCTAATATTTTTTAAAATTTCATTTTAAAAGAATATGATTCTTTTAATATACTTAGGATTTATAAACTTAAGAAAGCTGACATTGCACAGGTAGTAATGAATGATAATGGAATAACAAGCATTAATGTATTTTTATTTTTAGTAGTTATTAATACATAGATTAATGAGATTATTAAAGCTATAATATAAGCTACAACTGGAAATATTCTATTAAAAATAGCTGTTAAAATTATAACTATTAAAGAAGAAGCTATAATAACATCCCATTCTATAAAATATTCAAATTTTTCACTCGAGGTATTTATGTTATCATCATAATATTGTTCATCATCATAATTTTGATTATAATTGAAGTTGTTAACAGGAGCATCATAATCTTTATTCTGATTATTAAATCCAATGTCTAAATTATCATGTTTTTTTTCTTGATTACTCTGTGAGTTAGCATATTTCCATTTAATAGAATTTTTTTTAATTCCTTTTTGAAAATCTCCTTTTTGAAAATCATTTTCATGGTTTTGATTTAATTCTTTTTCAAATATTGGATCTGAGGAATCATTAGATAATAAACTCAATGGTTTACCACAATTAGAGCATTTTAAATTTCCAATTTTATTTTCTTGACCACAATAGCTACAAATCACCATAAAAATCAGTATAATATATCTATTTTAATTTAATATATTTTAATTATAATATATTTTAATTATAATATGGATTATTTTATAATAAAATACTATAAATGTTCTGCAAATTTACTTTATTTTATAGTCATTATGAAAAAGTTCTTAAATTTAAAAGTGATAAATTTTTTATTATATTATTTAATTTTTAATAAAGTTTATTTAATTTTTAATATTAATTTATAAAAATCTATAATTTCAAATTTCAAATAATATAAACTTATTTTAATCAATATAATTAATTTCAAATAAATATATTTTAATAATATTAATTTATAAAAATCTATAATTTCAAATTTCAAATAATATAAACTTATTTTAATTAATATAATTAATTTC
>JAITPS010000102.1 GCA_031289325.1 Candidatus Methanovirga meridionalis | reverse complement strand
CAAATAAATATAATTAATTGTGTTGCTATAAAAGAAAATGGAGTAATAAGTAATACTCTTTTGCACGGTTTGTACAATCGTTTATATGAAATAAACACTTGTGTCATGAAATTTTCGTGGGTTATCATGACTCCTTTAGGGTAAGATGTGGTACCTGATGTGTATATAACTGTTGCTAAGGAATTATTGTCATTTGTTGATTTATATTGTCTTGCTTGTTTTTGATTTTCTACATCTTTTATAAATTCATCATCAATTATAAAAGAAGAATTAGTTTCTTTTTTTATAAACTCTAATAATTGAGAAGAAGATGGTTTATCAAGGATCGTGTATGCTTTATTTAACTTAAAACAAGCAATTATAGAAGCTATTAAGTATTTAGATTTATCTAAATGTATTGGTATTACTTCGCTGACTAAATTCTTCTCTTCTAATAGAGTTGCTATCCTATTTGATAGATCATCCAATTGTTTATATGTGACAGGAGTATC
The DNA here is from genome assembly GCA_031289325.1 of Candidatus Methanovirga meridionalis. GTDB lineage: Archaea > Methanobacteriota > Methanobacteria > Methanobacteriales > Methanobacteriaceae > Methanovirga > Methanovirga meridionalis. The sequence continues at coordinate 3,945 of JAITPS010000102.1, read as the reverse complement.
ATCAAAATATAAAGGAGTTTTATTAGGATTATTTTTTAAATGTTTATAAAAATTAGATAATATTGTTGTCATAATTATATTCCTCTGAAACTGGGTAACGATTATTATCATTTTTAATTAATGAGAGTTTCTAATAACCTAAATTTTTTTAGAAATTTCTCAAATACTTTTCGCAACCAGCAAAAAATATTCGAATCATCCACTGCTGTTAAAATAAGAAAATTTTTATTAACAGAAACTGGTGACATTTATTTTTTCTGAAATTTTATTTTTTTGAAACTATAAAAAATTTCTTAAATTAATGCCTGCCCATGTAATAATAATTATCAGTAGTTCATAAAGTGTTTTTTAGTAGTTTTTAGTTTTTATATTATTGGTTTTTTCTTTATTTTGGTTTTTTCTTTATTTTGGTTTTTTCTTTATTTTATCAATTATTTTTGTTTCATATATTAAACACTTATTAACCATAATATAACAACAAAAAAATTTTATAATTGATGGGGAACAATATTTTCCACCCTTATTTTTAATTTATTAAAATTATATTCTTTTATTTTAACTATAATTCTATTAAAAACATATTTTTATTTATTCAATTAGTTTTAATCTCTTCATTATGCTTAATAATGATTTCAATTTTAACATGAATCATTTCAACTATTATTATATTCTTAAGATTTATAAGCATTTATAGTTGTTTGTTTCATATTAAATTTGATGAAGAGATTTATTCATTGAATTATTATCTTTCATTGAATTATTATCTTATTTGTTTCGTGAGAATAGTTTAATATATTTTTTTCAGATATAATTTAGACATAAGATACTTTATAAACATGAAAATTAATAATTTTTTATACCAAATTCCTCTAAAAGCAATATTATGTTTTCAATTAATTTACCAAATTGATCATTGGTAAAATAATTACTATATACATATAATACAACTTTACTATCTACCACAAGAGATAAAAAATATGTTTGTTGAAGTGAATTTTCATTTTCAGAATTTTTCGAATGTTTGATATTATCCAAACTTTCTTTAAAATTCAAACTTTCTTTAAAAAACATTTTATTAGAATATATTTTCATATAATTATAATTAAATAGGGGATTAATAAATTTTTTTACTAAATTAAAGTTAATATATGGAGAATAATTTTCTATAGCTAAATTTATTTGTTCATTAATGTTATCTAAATAATCACCATAATTTTCATGATTTGTATTTAAAAAAAGAAACAAATTATATACAAGATAGCCAAAAGTATTATAATATTTAGGATTAATTCGTCCATTAAATATAGAATTGATTAAAATATCTTCTGTTTTTAATAGTTTACTTAGAGAAAATACAATGACTGATAGAATAATATTAGAAATAGAGGAATTATATTTTTTAGCAAATACTTTAAGATCTTTTTCATTAAAAGTAAATACTTTAAAATTTATCTCTTCTTTAAGATTCATCTCTTGAGAAATATTTTGAATTTTATTGTTTGAAGAATCATTATTAAGATAGGTTAAATTAAATCTTTTTGTTTTGTCTTCAAAGTAATTATTTGATTTTTCCTCCATTTCTTTTTTATTATCCAACAAATAAAAAGAATAATCAAAATAATCAAATTCTCTATCTTTCATTAAATCATCAATAATATTATCTTCATCATATAGTTTGAATAGATCATCAAAAAATATATCTGCACTAATATTATCAATAAGAATATGATGGACATTCATCAATAAACTAATTTCTCCATTAAAATAATAGAATTCAAACTTAAATAATTGATCTCCAAATAAATCAAAATTTTCAATGAAATTTTCTTTTATTTCATCAGTAACTTTCTTTTCATGAATTGGAATATTAACAACAAGATTTTCATTTCTTTTTTGATAAATTTTACCATTACTCATTTCAAATGTAGTTTTAATATAATAATTAAGATCGATTGTTTTAATTAAAGCATTTCTTAATTTATGAACATTACCCCTCTTATCAAACTTAATATAAAAAGAAACACTGCCACTTCCAAATTTATAAAAACTATATTGCTGTGGTGTAATCAAAACTTTGTTAATGGAGTTCACTTTTTCTATCTTGTAATTAGTAACATGGTTAAAGTTTTCAGATAATGCTTTCACTGTCTTATACTTGAATATATCTCGAACACTAATAATTTTGTTATTATATTCTTTATTTATAGTGTTAGCAAATTGAATTGCTTTTATAGAATCCAAGCCCAAATAAAAAAAATCATCACCCACAGATATTTTATTCTCATCAATAGATAATAATTCAGACAATATATGGGTAAGACTGATTTCAAGTTTAGTCAATGGTTTTTGATAATCATGCTTCTTATCTACAGTGATTTTAGGTAGTTTATTCCTGTTTATTTTACCATTTTCATTTAAAGGCAATTCATCTAACTTCACTATGAATGATGGAATCATAAAATCAGGAAGAACATTATTTAATTTATCCCTTATTTGTGCCTCTTTTATATCACCAAGGTAATAGGATATTAATTGTTTATTTTTTGCGATTGTTATGGACTTGGATACATTTTCAATTCCTTGGATTGTATTATCTATTTCACCTAATTCTATTCTAAACCCTCTTATCTTTACCTGATCATCAGATCTTCCAATAAACTCTATTTGATTATCCTTATTTATTCTTGCTAGATCTCCTGTTTTATATAGTTTGTTGTTTATATTAGAGGTCTTCTCTTGTTTAGTTTGGTATGGGTTAGAGATAAACTTTTGTTTAGTTAGAGTTTTGTTATTTATATACCCTCTTGATAGCCCTACCCCACCTATATGTATTTCACCTATTGCTCCTTTAGGGACTATGTTTAAGTTGTTATCTAAAAGGTAGATTGAGGTGTTATCTATTGGGTGACCTATGATGTTTTCTTTGTCTTGTTTATTATATATGTAAGTAGTTGTTATATCTGTTGATTCTGTTGGACCATATATATTTATTAGAGTATAGGGTTTGTTTGTATGTTTATTTATAATATCTTCTGACAAACATTCTCCACCCACCATAATTCTCTTTATTGATTTTGATTTATGTATATTAATTAATTTTAACATAGATGGTGTTGTATGAATATGCGTTATCTTATTATCCTCTATATATTTTAATAGATTACCTGCATCCTCATAAGCTTTATCCTCTGTTATGATTAATTTATGAGAATACAATAAAGATAGGAATATCTGTCCAACAGATGCATCAAATACATAATTAGATAAAAATAGTATTGTCTCTTCTTGTGGTTTATTAGATAAGTTATATTGCGTATGTAAAGACTGGACTAAATTCCCCACTCCCTTATGCTCAACCATAACTCCCTTAGGTCTTCCTGTTGTACCAGATGTATAGATCACATAAGCTAAATTATCAGGTGTTGTTTTAGTTATAGGGTTAGATATATTAGAATTATCTTTTAGTATCTTATCTACTATTTTATCATCTAATAAAAGCACGGAATTAGTATCTTTTATAATATAATCAACCCTCTCCTTAGGATTACTTGGAGATATAGGAACATACCCTGCTCCCGACTTTAAAACACCCAATATTGCTATAATCATATTTTCAGATCTATCTAACAATAAGGATATAAGATCATCTGGTTTTGTTTTATAGTTATCTATAAGGTAGTTTGCTATTATATTAGCCTGTTGATTCATCTGCTTATAAGTTAGAGTTATATCCTTATAAACAAGAGCTATATTATCAGGAGTTTTATATACTTGTTCTTCAAATAAGGATTGTATGGTTTGAGGAGAGTTGGTTGGGTTAGATTGGGAGTTATCAAGTAGGGATATAAGGTTAGACTTATCCTTTATTGTTGTTATATCAATAGGATTGTTATCTGCTATTTGAGATATAATAGTTTTTATTTGACTTAGGAATATTCTAATTTG